>JAJPYH010000244.1 GCA_021205045.1 Lachnospiraceae bacterium
GTGTCCAAAAAACGGACTTAAAGGCTTAACGACCCAATTACTGACTAACACCATTAAAATCATATTATGATGGAAATATCCGGTTATATTATTTTTTTATAACCGGATATTTTTTTGCGTATTAGACGGATGTTCCCCTTTATGCTAAAGTGACTTGCAAAGCAGGGAACGGCATTTGAGAGGGGTAAGGTGAAGATCAATGGAGGTTCTGATACAACTTTTATAAGTAACTTTCATAGTCAGACTCCTTTCGTAAAAAGATAAGAAGCCATTGACTGAACTGCCACACAATTAAACCAAGGCGTTTAAACAATTCTTAGTGTACGGACTCGAAGTACCACTTATTTGTGCTTGAAAAGGCAGAACTTACACTGATTATTATGCTGTCTTAAAACGAGAAAGAATTTACAACTCCTCCTCCCGTGCTTTGTAGTATAGCTTCTTAGAACCATTATTACGCAAAAGGGGAGATAAGGGAAGTTCTTTCATCACTATTTGTGCCGCCAACTGAAAGGCGGCGGAATGGAGATTATTATGAAAAAGAGGATTGTATCGTTATTACTGGCATTGACACTGACGGGAGCGTTGATTTCCGGCTGCTCAGGTGCATCATCTTCTGCGGAGGTATCTTCTGAAGTGGAAGAGACGGGAACGACTGACGGAGAGACCCAAGAGGTGGCCGGGGAAACAGCGGGCGAAGAAGCCAATGGGGAAGAGGCCGGGGAAACTGTGGAGCTGGAGCCCCTGATTGAGGGCGCGACAGTGAGTCCACACGCGGAGATTCTGGAGTACATCCGCGACGACCTGGCCGAGGCGGGCTATGACCTGCAGATTGTGGAGTACAATGATTATGTGCTGCCCAACACTGCTCTGGAGGCTGGAGATATGGACGCCAATTATTTCCAGCACGTGCTTTATCTGGAAAACTTTAACGAAGAGAATGGCACACATCTGGTGGCTACCGCCAGCGTACACTTTGAACCTATGGCGATTTACGCGGGTAAGACGTCAAGTCTGGAGGAGCTCCAGGAGGGCGCCACGGTGGCGGTTCCCAACGATACCACCAATGAGGCAAGGGCGTTACTGCTTCTGGAAGCGAACGGTCTGATTACTCTGGATCCGGACGCAGGTCTGACCGCTACCGTGCTGGATATCACGGACAATCCATTGAATCTGCAGATCACCGAGCTGGAGGCAGCGCAGATTCCCAGATCTATTGAGGATGTGGACATCGCGGTCATCAACGGCAACTACGCTCTGGAGGCCGGTCTGACGGAGACTGTTGCGGTGGAGTCCTCCGAGTCAGAGGCGGCCGCATCCTATGGAAATGTCATTGCGGTGAGAGAGGGTGATAAGGATTCTGCCAAGATACAGGCGCTGGTGGATGCTCTCCTGACCGATAAGGTGAAGGAATTTATCACGGAAAACTATGAGGGAGCGGTTCTGCCGGTATTCTGAAAAAATGTGAAATAAAATCTGTGGGAGGAAGGGCGGAAACGTCCTTCCTCCTTAGTATAGAAAATTGCGATAGAGCTGCTGATCAAAACCGCCGTTTCCGATCAGAAAAAGATTGCAATTCTGTTCGTCAGCGGCGATAATGTAGCTTATCGGATGCTGTGTCAGCAATTGCCGGTAAGAAGTCTGCGCGAGCAGGTGGGAATCTGTTTGTAAAAGAACCATAAGGAAAAAGAGGAAAATCAAAATGACAAGAGATGAAGCATGGGAACTGTTAACCGAGTACAATCAGGACGCTTTCCATCTGGAGCATGCTCAGATTGTGGAGCAGTTGATGCGGCATTTCGCGGAGAAGCTGGGCTACGGCGATGAAAAGGATTTCTGGGGTATCGTAGGGCTTCTGCATGATCTGGATTTTGAAAAATACCCGGAGCAGCACTGTATCAAGAGTCAGGAGATTATGCGGGAGAGAGGCGTGGATGAGCGCATCATTCACGCCACCGCCAGCCATGGCTATGGCATTACAGTAGACATCAAACCGGAGCACGAGATGGAAAAGGTACTCTATGCGGTGGATGAGCTCAGCGGCCTGATCGGTGCGGTGGTGCTCATGCGTCCCTCAAAGAGTGTGCAGGATCTGGAATTGAAATCCGTCAAAAAGAAATTTAAGAGCAAGGGCTTCGCGGCGGGCTGCTCCAGAGAGGTCATTCAACAGGGCGCAGACATGCTGGGCTGGACGCTGGACGATCTGATCACACAGACCATCGAGGCGCTGAAGACTTTTCAGGACTGAACACTGGGTGTCAGATGGGTATTCTTTTTGACCGGATTTCATTCCTGCGGGGTGCTGAAGTTAAGGAAGCTTTGGCCGGAAATGTTACTCCTTACGTCCGAGGTACAGAGCATTCCCGGCTTCGCATACCTGCCGGATCTGTCCATTGGAGATCAGATAGGCTTCCCCGTACAGCGTCTGCTCCCTGTTTTCCACCAGCAGGTAGCTTCCGTCCACGACGGCATAGAACTGATGCCCCTGGCTGTCTGAGTAAGTGATATCCTCGAACAGCCTTCTGCCATCCAGCACATCATCCTTCACCGCCTGATAGTGAGGCAGAATATTGATATCTGTGATATCCAGCCCGTTCAGATACCTCTGATAAGAGGGGGCGATGCTTTCTCCTTCTTCCTCCGGCTGGGCGTACACGATTTTCGCGCTGTTCATGGTGCCGGCGCTGATGCCGATGACAATTCCGTCATATTTTTGCAGCGCTTCCCGCAGACCGATTCTTTCAAAGAAAGCGTGCTGAGTGGGCACGTGTCCGCCGCCCAGGATCAGAAAGTCATAATCGGCCAGTCTTTGTACCTGAGAGTAGTCGCGGCTGTCGCAGGTATCCATCCTTTTCACAGGGAATCCGCTGGCGTTAAAGGTCTCCTTCATGGAGGATGAAATGGCGTCATTTACTTCCGGCAGATCAGGCATGGCGCTGAGCAGCAGCCCCTTCGCCTCATCTTTCCAGTATTTTCTTAAATTATCCGTAAAGCCGTTCTCCGGATTTAACGGCACAATACTTCTGTGGTCTTTTTCTCTGTAGCGCCCGTTTGGGGAGCTGGTCAGAAACGCGATCATTGTGGCACCTCACTTCATTTTTTCTTAACCTTATGTAAAATCAGATAATTTGTCAAGTCAAGGTGAAGAAACTCTTTTAAAATTTCCCGGAATATATTAGAATAATACAAAATATCATGAAGAAGGAACCATTATGAAAAACACAACCCTGTGTTACATAGAGCAAAACGGTGCCTATCTGATGCTGCACCGGATTAAAAAGAAAAATGATTTAAACGAAGGAAAGTGGATCGGTGTGGGCGGCAAATTTGAACCCGATGAGATGCCGGAGGAATGTCTGCTCAGAGAGGTGAAGGAGGAGACAGGACTGACACTTCTGCAGTATCGCCTTCGGGGAATTGTGACGTTTGTGTCAGACCTGTGGGAGACAGAGGTCATGTTTCTGTATACGGCCGATGCCTTTGAGGGAGAGCTGACAGACTGTGCGGAAGGCGAGCTGAAGTGGATCCCCAAAGAGGATATTCCAGGGCTGAGATTATGGGAAGGAGATGCAAAATTCCTGCAGCTGCTGGATGAGGACAGCGGATTTTTCTCCATGAAATTACGCTATGAAGGCGATGATCTGGTTGAAAGTGTTGTTCATTTCTGTACATAATGAGCGATGACTGAAAGCACTCGAATGTCCCGTTAAGCTTATAGTGATGGTAAATATTTTTGCCGATCACTATTACATGAAAACAGCGAATCTGTTACCGAAAAATATTCCGAAAAAGGAAGGATATTTTTCGGTTGTGCTTTCTTTTTTTCGTGTAAAATAACCGTAAGGAAGAAAAATAATATGTCACTTAGAACTACAGTCCGTAAATTCAGGGAGAAGCCCTGGAATCAGAAATATTTAAAACAGTGGAATGTTCAGAGGTCTTACAACCAATGGCTGGAAGAGCAGGAAAAGGAGCTGGGAAATCCGGAGCCGGAAGCATTATCAAAGGAAATTCTGTTGCTGTCGGAAGGGGAGGGAAAACTGTCTGCCGCCGCCATTTCCCTGATCAATGACCATATGAAGTCTCACCCTGAGACCATGATCCTGTACGGGGATGAGGATGTGGAGCTGTCCAATAAAGTATATGACAATCCCTGGCTGAAGCCGGACTGGTCTCCGGACACTTATCTGGATCACGATTACCTGGGAGCAGTTGTGGCGGTTCGCAGAAGCTTTTATGAACAGACTGCGGAGTTGTCAGGAATTCAGAGAAAGAGCACCTTCGTAGGACAAGTAGTAAAAAAGAACGCCCAGGGTCTAACCCGGATGGAGCTTCTGACCGCAGCGGGAGGTTTTGGGCCCAATTGCAGATCTATCGCCCATCTGCCCTATATTTTATTTCACAGAAAAGAGGACTGGCTGCCTGTTGCGAAGGATCATAAACCCGTGGAGCTGCCGGATTTGTCCGGGGATATGGTGTCTGTCATCATTCCCTCCAAAGATCATTATGAGATTCTGAGCCGCTGCCTGGATTCTCTGCCTCCTACGATCCAGGGAATCCGTTATGAAATCATCGTAGTGGACAATGGCAGCAGTCTGGAGACCAAAGAGAAAGTGGAGAGAAAACTGGAGCAGCTTTTGTCGGCATCGAAAGCTTTCGGTTCCATGCTTCAAAACACTTCCTATATTTATGAACAGAAGACCTTTAATTTCTCCAATATGTGCAATACCGGCGCCGCTCACGCAAAAGGGAACCTGCTGCTGTTTCTGAATGACGATGCGGAGGCAATCGAGCCGGGCTGGCTGGAAATCATGGCGGCAAAAGCGCTGTCCGACTGGGCGGGGGCCGTGGGAGCAAAGCTCTTTTATCCCGGCGGCGATCAGATTCAGCACGCTGGGATTACCAACATTATCATCGGACCTATGCATAAACTGCAGTTTCTCAGCGACAGCGGTGAATATTATGATGACAGGAACCGCGGCGTGCGCAATATGCTGGCGGTGACTGGGGCCTGTCTTTTGATGCGTGCGGACCGCTTTCAGGAGGTGGAAGGTTTTGAGGAAAGTCTGCGGGTGGCCTTCAACGATGTGGACATCTGCTATTCTCTGTACGATAAAGGGTATCACAACATTAACTGCAACAATATCCGGCTATATCACCACGAATCCTTAAGCCGGGGAAAAGAGGAATCTCCCGAGGATCAGCGCCGCCTGACGCATGAGAGGAATATTCTCAGCGCCCGACACCCGGATCTGGACGGAAGGGATCCTTATTACCATCCGGAGTTAAACTGCAGGTTGCTGGATACGGACATCCATCCGGCATACAGGGAAGGGCTGGTATTAAAGGATGTGAGAAACGCAGAGCTGTTCCGGGTGCCGGAAAACGCACGGCCTGACGAATGCCTGCGCTGTGTGTTTGAAATGAATAATACCAAAAGGATGCAGGGCTGGATCGTGGTGCTGGGCAGCAATAACGCCTGCTTTGACAAGGCAGTTTTGCTGCAGAATGTATCTGAACCGGAAAAGATATACAAGGTGGAGTATACGGATCAGTACCGTGTGGATTTGGAGCGCAACATGCCGGATCAGAGAAATGTGGGGCTGTCCGGTTTTGCCTTTGAATTTGACCGGCATATCCCGGCGGGAGAATATCGGCTGGGGGCCATCGCCAGAGACCGGCTTTCCAGACTTTGCCTGGTGAACTGGATCGGACATACCTTTGAGGTCGGTTAAAGGAAGTTATTTACAGAGAGCAGAAACAACGAAAGCCGCAAAGACAGGAAATGACGGGAAAAGAGGAATAACTGATGAGAAAAGGAACAACAATACAGGAAATTCCTGCGCAGCCTGGCCAGCGGATTCTGGTGATGAGCGATATCCACGGACACATGGATAATCTGTTTCACCTTCTGAAAAAACTGAATTATACACGGGACGATATTCTGGTGATCATCGGCGATCTGATTGACAAGGGGCCGGACAGTCTGCGGACTTTGCGTTACATCATGGAGCTTTATGAGCGGGGGAATGTCTATGTGTCCATGGGAAATGTGGATTTACATCGATATTTCATTCTGACAGATGCGTCAGAAGAGGGGGATAGAAAATTCCTTGAGCACGCCAGATGGGTGAAGGATTACTGGCAGGGTGGCCTGATCCCGGACATGCTTTCAGAGCTGGGGCTTGAGATCAGGCACCTGACGCAGGAGAACGCAGGTGAGGTACGGGCCAGGCTCAATGAGCATTTTCGAAAAGAAATTGCCTTTATAGGAGGCCTTCCTACCATCCTGACGATGGGGAAATATATTTTTGTACATGGCGGGATTCCCACTGAAAATCTGGATGAGCTTGCGGGAACGGATGAGCTGCCACTTTTAAAAAACGATGCGTTTTTAAACAAAGGAACAGGCTTTTCGGATCATATTGCCGTTGTGGGGCATTTCCCGGTATGCCTGTATCGTGAGGGAATAGCTGATCTTTCACCGATTTTTGCAAAGGAGCAGAGAATTATCTGCATTGATGGCGGCTGTGGGGTTAAGCTTCACGGGCAGCTGAATTCGCTGATCATTCCGGATCGGGATGCGGATATGGATGAGATCGAATGGGATTTTAGCGATGAATTTCCAGTGGTGAAGGCAACAGAAAATCAGGAGAGAAAGCCGGGTACTATTCAGATTCAGTATTTTGACAGTGAGGTGGAGGTTTTGACTTCTGCGGAGGATGCCCCCAATGCTGAGGCGAATGCCGGAAAAGAGGCACTTTTACGTTTGAGGCATCTTGGTACCGGCCGGGAATTTGACGTACCGGCCTCATTTCTGTGGGAATATGGGGGAGTGAAGCATTGCAGTGATTACTGCGATGAGTGGCTGGAGGTCAGTCCCGGAGATGAACTGCATGTTCTTGCCCATACCGACCATGGAATTCTGGCCAAGAAAAGAGGCCGCATGGGCCGGTATTACGGCGCTTATGAAGAACTGGTTGCCGGAATGCGGCGGACGCAGGGCGCACCGCCCTCTTATGAAGCTGCCAGACGAAAAAGAGAGATGGATACCTATGCGCTGTTGGACCGGCTGGGCATTATTTATGAGAGAATTGATCACCGGGAAGCCCGGACTATGGCGCTTTGCGCCGCTGTGGATGAGGCGCTGGACGCTGTGATCTGCAAAAATCTTTTCCTCTGTAATCGTCAGGAGACCCGTTTTTATCTGCTGATGCTGCCGGGAGACAAGCATTTTCTCACGAAGGATCTGTCAAAGCAGATTGGCAGCAGTCGGCTGTCCTTTGCACCCTCACAATATATGGAAGAGTTTCTGCATATCGCGCCGGGATCTGTCAGTGCCATGGGATTGATGAACGATACGGACAATCGTGTGCAGCTTCTCATCGACAGGGAGATACTGAAGGGGGAGTATTTTGGCTGTCATCCCTGTGTCAACACATCCAGTATCCGCATGAGGATGAACGATCTGATCCATGTTTTCCTGCCGGCGGTGGGGCATGAGCCGGTGTATGTGGAGCTGTGACCTGGGGAATGATGAAGCAGAACAGTATATTATTTTACATTCAAAAAGGGAACAGACCATTTCTGATTTGTTCCCTTTTGGTTTTAAGAAACCTTAAATTCAGGCGGATAAATTATCCGAAATATCTCTTCAGAAGCCCTTCCAGCGCCTTGCCGTGTCTTGCCTCATCGCGGGCCATCTCATGTACGGTGTCGTGGATTGCGTCCAGATTATTCTTCTTGGCACACTTGGCCAGTTCCACCTTCCCTGCGGTAGCGCCGTATTCGCACTCTACTCTCCAGGCCAGATTTGCCTTGGTGGAATTCTTCATGTTGGGCTCCAGATCCTCGCCCAGAAGTTCTGCAAACTTGGAGGCGTGCTCCGCTTCCTCATAGGCTGCCTTCTCCCAGTAAAGACCGATCTCGGGATAACCCTCGCGGTGGGCGATGCGGGCCATGCACAGATACATTCCAACCTCAGAGCACTCTCCCTCAAAATTAGCCTTCAGCTGATCGAAAATGTATTTCTTATCCTCAGCGCTGATATCGGGATTGTTCTTCACAGTCTTGTCGTAAATGCCGTACTCATGCTCTGCGGCAAGGGTCATCTCACCCTCTACGGCCTTGAACTTGTCCGGGCCTACATGGCAAACCGGGCACTCAGCAGGAGGATTGTCTCCCTCGTAAACATAACCACAAACCTGACATACATACTTCATAATAAATATCCTTTCCTTTCCTTAAATAGATTTGCATTTCGGACAGAGCCCGTAAAAATGGATAGTCTGCCCGGTGACAACACCATCATAATTACTATTAGCCTGAGATAACAGCTGAGGCACCTCCATCCGGATATCCTGAACACTGCCGCATTTTGTACACACAATGTGATAATGCTTCGAAGTATCCGCATCAAAGTGATCTACGCCGTCGCCTACATTGATCCGCTGGATTTCGCCCAGTTCGACGAGCAGCGAAAGATTGCGGTAGACCGTTCCCAGACTGATATTGGGAAACTGATCCCGGACATGCATATAAACCGTGTCTGCGGTAGGATGATCCTTTCTGGTCATCAGGAAGCTTTTGATGCATTCCCTCTGCCGACTGTGTTTTACTGTCATTTTTAAATCCTCAATAATAGTAATTGTTATCGTTATTATAACAAAAGATTCCGGGATGTCAAGAACTTTATTCTTTTTTTATATAATTCATGTAATTTTTTTTGTCAAAGACAGTGAATCATGGTAAAATATCGGCGAAGGGTCAGGACAGCGAAACACCATTCATGTCGGCGGTGACGACGGATGGCACTATGTCCGGTGAACAGGAAAGACCCTGTAAAAGAATATATTTCGCCATTGGTGAGGGTAGAATATGAAACTGAAAACGCGAATTCTCGTGACACTGGTAGTGATCGTGGCCGTGCCCCTGATCCTGATATCTGTCACATTCCTTCTGGTCGGAGGATATTTTCTGAGCAGGAATATTAAGGATGTGCGCCAGGAGATGTCCACAGAGGTTGAGTATGAGGAGGACGGCACCGTTGTCATGATGCCGGATGCCCTGGAAAGCTATAAACAGCTCGTATCCTTCACGTTCCTGAGATCCATGTTTATTTCCATAGTGATCATTCTGGTTTTGACCAGTGTTGTTTATTCCTGGTGGATTTATAAGGGGGTTTTGAAGCCGGTTGATGAGTTGAATACAGCTATGCAGGAGATCAAGGACGGCAATTTTGAATATCGTCTGGAGACCCTGGGCAAGGGAGAAATCGGCGATCTTTACCGCAATTATGAGGACATGCGGCTGCGCCTGAAGGAGAATTCGGAAGAAAAGCTTCAGAATGAAAAACAGAATAAAGAACTGATCAGCAATATTTCCCACGACCTGAAAACGCCTATCACATCGATTAAGGGTTATGTGGAGGGTATCATGGACGGGGTGGCGGATACGCCGGAAAAGCTTGAACGGTATGTCCGGATTATATACAACAAGGCGGTGGACATGGACCGGCTGATCAACGAGCTGACCATGTATTCCAGTGTGGATAATAATCGTATTCCCTATCATTTCTTAAAGATTGCCGTGCGGGATTATTTTACTGACTGCATTGAAGAGATCGGTATGGATCTGGAAAGCCAGAATTTCACATTAAATTATGAGAATCTGGTCTCTGATGATACCATGGTCATCGCGGATCCGGAGCAGATCAAAAGGGTGGTCAACAATATTGTCAGCAACAGTGTCAAATATATGGACAAGCCCCATGGAGAGATCAGCATCCGTATTCTGGATGAGGTTGATTCTATTCGGGTGGAAATTGAGGACAACGGAAAGGGTATTGCACAGAAGGATCTGCAGAATATTTTCGACAGATTTTACCGGGCGGATTCATCCAGAAACTCCAGTACCGGCGGCAGTGGTCTGGGACTTTCGATTGTGAAAAAGATTATACAGGATCATGGCGGATACATATGGGCCACCAGTAAGGAAGGGGAAGGTACCTGTATGCATTTTGTACTGAGAAAATATACGGGACAGGCATAACGCCGTAAAATGTTGTCCTGACATAAAGGAGGAAGAACATGAGCAGAATTTTAATTATTGAAGACGAAGTGGAAATTGCCGATCTGGAAAAGGATTATCTCGAACTGTCAGGCTTTGAGGTTGCCATTGCCAACGCCGGAGATACAGGTCTTGACATGGCGTTAAAAGAGGATTTTGATCTGGTGGTGCTGGATCTGATGCTGCCCGGCATGGATGGTTTCGAGGTCTGCAAGAGTATCCGGGAAAAGAAGAATATTCCGATTTTGATGGTTTCCGCCAAGAAGGACGATATTGACAAGATCAGAGGCCTGGGCCTGGGGGCTGACGATTATATGACTAAGCCCTTCAGTCCCAGTGAACTGGTGGCGAGAGTAAAGGCGCACATGGCCAGATATGAGCGTCTGGTGGGAAGCCACAGCAAGGAAAATGATATTGTGGAGATCCGCGGTATCCGCATTGATAAGACCGCGCGGCGGGTCTATGTGGATGGTGTGGAAAAGATATTCACCTCCAAGGAATTCGATCTGCTGACTTTTCTGGCGGAGCATCCCAATCATGTGTACACCAAAGAAGAGCTTTTCCGTGAAATCTGGAACATGGAATCCGTGGGTGATATCGCTACAGTGACAGTGCATATCAAGAAAATCCGTGAAAAAATTGAGTACGATACTGCCAAGCCCCAGTATATTGAGACGATCTGGGGTGTGGGTTATCGTTTCAAGATCTGATGTATTATGCAGACGCAGATTATATATGAGGATGAGCAGCTTTTTGTGATTTATAAACCTGCAGGGCTGGCGACGGAGAGCGCCAGAGTAGACCAGACGGATGTACTTCATGAGCTGCGGAGTTATCTGCATCATAGTGCCGGACTTTGCTGGCTGGGACTGGTACATCGTCTGGACCAGCCGGTGGAAGGCCTCCTGGCTGTGGCAAAGGATGAGAAAACCGCTTCCGTGCTGAGCAGTCAGCTGCGGACAGGTCAGATGAAGAAGACCTATCATGCGGTGCTGTATCTGCCGCAGGGATATGGGCCGGGGCCGGGCAGGGAGATAAAGCTGACGGATGATATCATAAAAAAGGGCAGCACAGCTGAGGTGGTAACGTCTTTGAAGCCAGGGAACGCGCCGGAGGCACTGAAAAGAAAGGAAGCCGGCAGAAAATTTTCAGAAGCCAGAAAAGCGGTTCTCACCTACAGAATTCTGGAGCGCCGTGAAGATACGGCTCTTGCGGAAATTTCACTTGAAACCGGTCGCTTTCATCAGATCCGTTGTCAGATGGCCTCTCACGGGATGCCTCTTCTGGGCGATCCGAAGTATGGAACCCCGGAAAGTATGGATATCAGTCGCGCCATGGGTGTTAAAAATGTGGCTTTGTGCGCGGACAGTCTTAAGTTTGTTCATCCCGGGACAGGCAGGGAAATGAAGGTCACTATAACGCCCCGAAATGTAGCTTTTCGGGGATACAATACTTTTGAGGGTGAGGCACGCGGAGACTGACAATTTCAGGGAACATGCCTGACAGCCCTATAATTTTATATCATTTGCCGATACTATGTCTGACGAATGCGGGGAAAAAACAGAAAGGCAGACGCAGGATGGGACACGGTACGGGACAGAGAAAAAGGACCATAGGTACACTATTGCTGATTACGGTGATAGTGTATTTTTTTCTTACCGTTGTCTGGAAATATTTCGGGCCGGCGATTTTGGCTTTCCTTTTTCTGATGGCGGTGAATCCGGCGTTTGACAGGCTTGGCCGCAGATGGAGAGTCCGGCGCGGCGTGGCTGCATACCTGTTATTGCTGGTTATTATTGTGATATTGACCTGCGGGGTTTGCTTTGGCCTGATTCCGTATCTGCGTTGCTGCGATTTTGGCTGGTGCAGCCGCCTCTGGAATCAGGAATATGTGCAGAAGGCAGTCGCATGGATGCGGGAAAAAGGCTTCGGAGAACTGACGGAGATATCATTCAGAGTAATGAGGTGGGCAGGGCGTTTTCTCTTTTATCTTGGAGCCTTCGCTCTGTCAACGTTTCTGATGGCGGGGGTGTATGATCGGATTGTAAATGGGCTGAAAGGGCTTGCTGGCGGAAAAACGGTTCTGATGTTGTGTGAGGATGTCCTGAATTATGGAAAAGCTTATCTGAGGACACAGGGGATTCTGATGCTTCTTATGTCGGGGATCCTTTGTCCGGCACTGTGGCTGTTGGGCGTGCCGGGCGGAATATTCTGGGGACTGGCGGCGGGGCTTTTGGATTTCCTTCCGGTTTTTGGCATTGGGAGTGTGATGATTCCTCTGGCGTTGTGGCTTTTTTTCAGAAGAATACAGTGACTGCGGTCGTATGTGTTGTTTTGTATTTTGTGTGTTCTATCCTTCGGGAAACGCTGGAGCCAAAGCTTCTGGGCACAAGCCTGCGGCTCCCGGCTCTGGGAATGTGGATGTCTGTGTTCGCGGGGCTGCAGTTGTTTGGGGCCAGCGGGATTTATAAGGGGCCGATTGCCTATCTTCTGATAGATGCGGCTTTTCGCAGAGTGGGCGCGTCCAGGGACTGATATTGCATAAAAAGTGCTGTCAAGCATTTTTGAAAATGTCCCGAAAAATCTTTAACATTAGCCCCGAC
>JAJPYH010000032.1:0-11055 GCA_021205045.1 Lachnospiraceae bacterium
GGTATCTTTTTTAGTCAACTCCCTCTTTACCTTGTATTATACAGGAAGCTATATTATCCTGGATGAAGCCCAGAATACCACGCCGGCTCAGATGAAGATGTTTCTGACACGTATTGGTTTCGGCTCCAAGGTGGTTATCACCGGCGACAGCTCCCAGAAGGATCTGGCTCCCGGCACCAAAAGCGGCCTGGATGTGGCCCAGAAGGTGCTGGCCGGGATTGACGATATCGCCTTCTGCACTCTGACCAGCAGGGATGTGGTGCGCCATCCGCTGGTGCAGAAGATTGTGAAGGCCTACGAGGTCTACGAGGAGCGTCAGGCCCGGCAGGAGGCAAGGAACCGGGAGAAAAACAGCAATCGGCCCCGTTCCGGCCCCGGCCCCAGAACCCGGGACAGGGGAAGCCGGGAAAAGCTGTGAATAAAATATTACAATCAGAATGAAGGAGTGCAATCGAATAATAAGCGTTGGGAAAATGCAGATTGAACGATTGCAGAGGATCAGAAGTGTCACTTATATTTGAAAAAGAAACAGAATTTACACCTGATTTTGACGCGGAGGCGCTTGCAAGTGCGGTGATCGACCAGGCCGCGGACATGGAGCAGATTCCTTATGAATTTGAGGTGAATCTGACGCTGGTGGACAGTGAGGCCATTAGGCGGATCAACCGGGAATTCCGGGGCATGGATCAGCCCACGGACGTGCTCTCCTTCCCCAATCTGGATTTCCCCGCGCCGGGGGATTTTTCTCTGCTGGAGGAGGAAAGCCGGGAGGCGGATTATTTTGATATGGAAAGCGGGCTTTTGCTTCTGGGAGATATTGTGGTCAATGTGGACAGAGTGTTTTCCCAGGCGGAGGAATACGGGCATTCCCCAAAGCGGGAGTATGCCTTTCTGATCGCCCACAGTATGCTGCATCTGTGCGGCTATGATCACATGGAACCGGCCCAGGCCGCGGTCATGGAGGAAAAACAAAACAGGGTGCTGAACGCTCTGGGAATTACAAGGGATAAGTAAAATCATGGATTTAAAGAATAAACATCTGGTTCACCTGGCCGAGGGCATGCTCTGGGTGGGTGTACTCTTATTTTTTTCAAAGACAGGGCCGGAAGGCGTCCTTTACGCAGCGGGCACGCTGGAAATTTTTTACGCGGTGTTCCGTTTTTTTCTGGGCTATCTGCCGGACGCGGTCAGCAGAGTCTGCCGCAATAAGAGAAATAAGGAACGGTCGGGTATGAGTGCGGTGGCGGTGAAGGCAAGTCTTCTGTACGGTCTTGCGGGGACGCTTCTGTGCATGCTGGCGCTGTTTGGCCTGTCGATGGTGATGGATTCTCTGGGAATTTCATATATGGGACAGCTGCTGAAAATTTTTCTCTGGATTACGATACCGGGCTGTATTTTACAGATTTTGCTGGGAATTCTGCAGGCGGAGACCGGGAAGACCAATACCGGAGTGGTCAGGGTGATTCTCAGTGTGGGCGTCATCATCGGCACTCTGTTGGGGGTGAATGTTCTGTATCCTTATGGCGTGAAGGTGGGGGATTTTCTGCAGCACTCGCAGGTTCAGTATTTTTATATGGCGTTAGCCATTCTGCCGGGCATCGGCCTGGGACTTCTGGCGGGCATTCTTTACGCAGTGGTGATGATTATCATTCATCGCAATGATTTCGGCTGTCTGCACGGTGCCAAGGATCCGAAGCTTCCCACGGTGAAGGGAATGCTGGGAATGCTGTACGGGCAGGTTGCCATGGATTCCATATTGATTCTGCTGACCAGGCTGCCATTGATTTTCCTGTTTTTCCTGGCTATGAGAGCGGGAGAGGAGGAACAGCTTTTGTTCGGCACCTTTTATGGGGTGATTCTGCCCCTTCTGATGCTTGTCAGGTTTGTGGTTGATCTGGGGCTGACTCCCATCGAGCGGGGAATGGTTTCTTCCTTACGCAAGCGGCAGGACAACCACTATTACAGATATTATATCGGTGCAATGAAATATGTGCTGCTCTCCGGAGTGGCTGTGGCAGTTTTGTTTGCGGCGCTGCACAAGCCCTATCTGGCACAGTGGAATCTGCAGACGACGGAGACTCTGATGAGTCTGGCCCTGGGCTGCAGCGCGCTTTTTTTTATCACCTTCCCCTGGCAGTTCCTGCTGGATATGATGAAGCTGAAGGGCGGAGAGAGAGTGCTGCTGATCGCTATGGCTTTGGGAAATATCGGTGCATTTCTGAGCGCGGAGGTCTTTGCCGGGGAGGCGGGGCTGAGCGCGGCTGTCTTCGTCAGAAGCCTGACGTTATTTTATCTGATTTCCACGGTGGTAATGCTGATATTTACCGAGCGTGAGATCGGTACCTCGCCGCTGACCTATCTTTCTCAGATCTGGCTGCCCTTATTATTGACCGGCGGAGTGGGACTGCTGGTGTTTGGCATGCAGCATCTGTTATTTACAGGACTTGGAGGCTTTGCCACTGTTCTGCTTGGGGGCTTTGTGGGGCTTTGTCTGGATCTTTTTGTGGTGGGCATCACGGGCGCCTACTCCAAGGAGGAGCTCAGGATGGTGCCGTTAGGGCGTGTGATCGGCAGATTCAGAGGAATGAAGAGTATATAATCATTGAATAATGATCCTTTTTCTGCACATACTACTCTTAATTTATAGTGAACGGCTTTGTATCGTTTGCTGGATTGGAGGGCAGTAGCATGAAAAAGAATATTGCGATTTTTATCTATGTTCCGCTGTTGGCGCTTATGATCGCCGTGACGGGTTTTCTGCTGTTTTATAAGAGCGCGCCCCGGCAGTCACTGAAGGAGGAGCAGATTATCAATCTGGATGAACTGTTTTTGACCGGACAGACAGCGGAGGAGAATGTACAGGCGGCAGAGGAGCAGAATGTGGTGCTGCCGGATACGCAGACGGCGGATGGACAGAATGTACTGCTGCCGGACACGCAGACGGCGGATGGACAGAATGTGCTGCTGCCGGATTCACAGGGAGATGCGATCGCAGCGAAGGAGGGTGCCAGTGCATCGGGAGCCTTCGTGCTGGGAGTGGTGGACGACCATGTGGCTGTATTTGAGAGCGGAGAGACCGAGGTTTATATGTACACTGGAATTCTGCTGGAAAATCTGCCGGACAGCACACAGTCGGAGGTGTTGGCGGGGAAGGAAATCGCGGACGAAGAGGCGCTGTATTTCTTCCTTGAGACCTACTCCAGTTAAAGAAGACAGATAGGAACACGTTGCTTCTTATGTATTTCAATGAAAGGATACCGCATCCGGTATCGGGTGACTGTTTATGAAAATAGGAATTGTCGGCGGCGGAGCGGCGGGGCTGGCCGCCGCCGTAACAGCCTGTCAGCTGGGTGCGGAAGTGTTTTTGCTGGAGCAGACTGACCGGGTGGGCAAAAAGATTCTGTCCACAGGAAACGGGAAATGCAATTTTACCAACCGCCGGATGGGGGCGGAGTTTTATCATTCCGAGACAGCGGACCTGCTGTCTTTCTTTGTGTCTCAGGACAGTGTTGCTCAGGTGCTGGATTTTTTTTCGGGTCTGGGAATGCTTTACAGAGAGAAAAACGGCGGGTATTACCCATACAGTGAACAGGCCCAGACAGTACTGGATGTGCTGCGTTTTGCGCTGGAGGGATATGGAGAGCAGGTGAAGGTCTGTACCGGATGCCGTGTGGAGAAGGTGGAGCCCTTAAAAGACGGAAGAGTCAGCCTGGAAATAAAGAATTCCTGCCCGGAAACGAAGGCTTCTCATCCGGAGAACCGGAAATCACATCCGGAAACTCATGCTTTCCCCAGTCGTCTGACCGTGGACAGGGTCATTCTGGCCTGCGGCGGGAAGGCTGCCCCCAAAACCGGCTCGGACGGCAGCGGGTATGATCTTTTAAGACGGCTGGGGCTTTCCTGTACGCCTGTGGCGCCTGCCCTGGTGCAGCTGCGCTGTCAGGAAAGGGACTTTGCGGCGGTGGCCGGTGTGCGGACCCAGGCGATCGTGCGGCTGTTTGTGGATGGAAGTCCGGTGGATGAACAGGCTGGGGAGGTGCAGCTGACCGATTACGGCATCTCCGGCATTCCCGTGTTTCAGCTGTCCCGGCATGCTTCCCTTGCGGTGAGCCGGGGGCAGAAGGTCACAGCCGGGCTTGACGTATTGCCAGAGGTTTCCGAAAAGCAGTGGACGGATATACTGCTGACTCGCAAAAAGCAGTGGGGAGAGCGCACCATGGAGCAGTTTTGCTCCGGTCTGTTACATAAAAAGCTCTGCGCACTTTTTTTAAAAAAATGCAATATCCGGCCAAACCAGAGGGCGGACAGCGTCAGTGACGCTCAGATCCGGCAGCTTGCTCATCTGTGCAAGGACTGGCAGGTGACCGTTGAGCGGCCCAATGGCTTTGATATGGCGCAGGTCTGTGCCGGGGGACTTTCCTTAAAAGAGATCCGTCGGGATTTCAGCCTGAAAAAATATCCACAGATTTATGCGGCGGGGGAGCTTCTGGATGTGGACGGGCTCTGCGGCGGCTATAATCTGCACTGGGCGTGGATCAGCGGGATAACGGCGGCAAAGAGCGCCGCAGCGGGGAAGGAACGAAGCAACGGCCTCAAAGAGTGCAGTAATGGCTTTCAAAAGTGCGCTGATGCTGACGAAAAGCGCCGCAGCGATAAAACATAACGGAGAAATGATATGATTCGAATCAATCAGGTGAATCTTCCGCTGGAATACTCCGGGGAGGATCTGCTCAGAAAATGTGCCGACCTTCTGCGGATACATCCGGAAAAAATCAGAAAGCTGGAGCTTGTCAGGCAGTCCGTGGACGCCAGAAAAAAGCCCCATATTGTATACAGCTGCACGGTGGATGTGACCCTGGACGATGAGCGGAGAATTCTGAAAAACAGCCGCTGCCGCCAGGCGGAGCTTGTGAAGCGGGAGAGGTATCGTTTCCCGAAACCGGGAGAGGAAGAACTGAAAGATCCTGTCGTGATTGTGGGGATGGGACCGGCAGGTCTTTTTGCTGGATATCTGCTGGCAAAGGCAGGGTATCGCCCTGTGCTGCTGGAGCGGGGCCAGGCGGTGGAGCTTCGCAGGGCGGCGGTGGAGGAATTCTGGGAGAAAGGCGTCTTAAATCCCATGTCCAACGTGCAGTTCGGAGAGGGCGGCGCGGGAACCTTTTCCGATGGAAAATTAAATACCACGATCAGAGATCAGGGCGGACGAAACAGGAAGGTGCTGGAGATTTTTGTGGAAAACGGAGCGCCCCGGGAGATCCTTTATGAAGCAAAGCCTCACATCGGCACGGATATCCTGTTTCATGTGGTAAAAAACATGCGGCAGAGAATCCTGGCCTGGGGAGGGCAGGTGCGCTTTGAAAGCCGCGTCACAGATTTTCTGACACAGAATGGCAGTATCGCCGGTGTGGAAATCAACGGCACGGAAAGGCTTGCCTGCAGCGCCTGCATTCTGGCAGTGGGACACAGCGCCAGAGATACCTTTTCCCTGTTATTTCAGAAAAAAATATCCATGGAGCCGAAGCCCTTTGCCGTCGGTTTTCGGGTGATTCATCCTCAGAGGCTGATTAATGAAAATCAGTACGGCGTGGAGAAGCATGAGATTCTGGGGGCGGCGCCCTATAAGCTGACCGCCCGCACCCTGGCGGGCAGGGGCGTATATACTTTCTGTATGTGTCCGGGAGGCTTTGTGGTCAATGCTTCTTCACAATCCGGACACACCGTTGTCAATGGTATGAGTTATCATGACAGAGCAGGGAGGTTTGCCAACAGCGCCGTGATTGTGACTGTAGGGGAGCGGGATTTTGACGGCCGGGACGCCCTGTCCGGGATGCGGTTTCAACAGGAGCTTGAGAGGAGGGCTTACGAGCTGGGAAAGGGAGCTGTTCCGGTAGAGAGATACGGCGATTTCCATGAGACGGTGACCGGCGAAAGAAAGGAAGATCCTGAGGACAGCGGGACATCTCCATGGGCGGCGGAGAAAAGAGTGGAAAAACCTGAAGACAGCGGGACATCTCCATGGATGGTGACCGGTGAAAGAAAGGAAAACCCCGCGGAGGAGGAAAGCAGTCCGGAATTCTGGAAGGAATGCATAAAAGGAAAGGCCGCTGCTGCGGACCTGACGGGCATCCTGCCCCCGGAACTGAATGCGGCTTTCGTTGAGGGCATGGAGCATTTTGACTCTCTTCTTCCCGGCTTTGGCAATGAAAACACCCTGCTGTGCGGCGTGGAGAGCAGAACCTCCTCCCCTGTGCGTATTGTAAGGAAGGATACGCTGGAATCGGAATCTGTGGCCGGGCTTTATCCCTGCGGGGAAGGCGCCGGTTACGCTGGCGGCATCGTGAGCGCGGCGGTGGACGGAATGAGAGCGGCGGAGGCCATTGCTGTCAGATACTCGCCTTATTCTGCTCTGTAAACGGACATGCCGGTATGAACGGCATCCATAAAAACATAAATGCGGACTGCATCGCGTGGGAAGGAGTCATTTTTTTCATTCTCCGGCATATACATATATCAGTATCAGACCGGAGGACGAGACATTGGAAATTGGCCATACATATAACATGTACCAGGATATGAGAGAGCGCACCGATGGACAGCTGTATATCGGGGTGGTTGGACCGGTGCGTACAGGGAAAAGTACCTTTATCAAGAGGTTTGCGGATCTTTGCATTCTGCCCAATCTGACAGACCCTCACGAGGCGGCGCGCCTGACGGATGAGCTGCCCCAGTCCAGCGGCGGCAGGACCATCACCACCACGGAGCCGAAATTCATTCCCAAGGAAGCCGCTGACATTATACTGGACGGGAATGTGCCGGTGAAGGTGAGGCTCATTGACTGCGTGGGCTATATGGTGGAGGGCGCCGCGGGCCACATGGAGGAGGGACAGGAGAGAATGGTGCACACGCCCTGGTATCCGGAGGAAATTCCCTTTACCAAAGCGGCGCAGATCGGCACCACCAAGGTGATTGAGGATCACGCCACAGTGGGGCTGATGATTGCCACCGACGGCAGCTTTTCGGAGCTTCCCAGGCAGGCCTATGAGCAGGCGGAGGAAAAGACCATCAGTGTCCTTTCCAAAGAGGGGAAGCCCTTCCTGATTTTGCTGAATTCCGCCAGACCCTACAGCGAGGAGACAAAATCACTGGCGGCCTCCCTGGAGGAAAAGTACCATGCCCGGACTCTGCCGGTGAACTGCGAACAGCTCAGGGAGGAGGACATTTACAGAATTCTGGAAACCCTGCTCTGGGAGTTCCCTCTGATGACGGTGGAGTTTTATCTTCCGGAATGGGTGGAGATGCTGCCCTTAAGCCATCCGGTGAAGGCAGGGCTTTTACAGGCGGCACTTCAGATCGTGGAGAACAGGGATACCATCCGGAGTATGAGGGAGGCTCCCCTGGAGAGCAATTGCGAATTTCTTTCCGGCGTTACCATGCAGACCTTTGATCTGGCGGAGGGAAAGGTGGGCATCCGTTTTCTGGTAAAACAGGACTATTATTATGAAATGCTCAGTGAATACACCGGGGAGCCGGTCAGAAATGAGTATCAGCTGATGGAAATGCTGAAAAGTATTTCCGGAATGCGGACGGAGTATGATAAGGTCTCTCACGCCATGGAGCAGGTCCGGCGGGCAGGCTACGGCGTGGTGATGCCTCTGCAGGAGGAAATCACGCTGGAAAATCCGGAGCTGATCAAACACGGCAGTAAATTCGGCGTTAAAATCCGGGCCAAAAGCCCCAGCATTCATATGATCCGGGCCGGAATCGAGACGGAGATCGCGCCCATTGTGGGAACGAAGGAGCAGGCCGAGGATCTGATTACCTATATTAAGACGGCGGACAGCAGAGGCAAAAGCATCTGGGATACCAATATCTTTGGCAAGACCGTGGAGCAGCTGGTGCAGGAAGGCATCCAGACCAAAATCGGGCATATCGAGGAGGAGAGCCAGATCAAACTGCAGGAGTCCATGCAGAAAATTGTCAATGACATGAACGGCGGCATGGTGTGCATTATCATCTGATGACAGGATTTCGGGAGCACGAAGTGCGGACGCCCGCAGGGCGTTTTGTGAGGAAATCCCTGTATGATCCGGTCATCGGCATACGGAGAAATCATGGGAGTACAGGAATTTATCATTTTTTTAATCATCGCATACTTTGGAGTCTGCGTTATGGTCTGGTTCAGAGGCAGAAGGGAAATCCGGGCCTTTCAGGAAACCATTCGTCTGAACCATGGGATAAAAACATCCAGAAATCTGGATGAGACGCGCAAAAAATGGGTATCCGGCTACTGGAGACATTTCCGGGAGCCGGAAATGCTGGATGAGACAACATGGAATGACCTGAATCTGGATCAGATATTTCCCACTCTCAACCACACATATTCGGCGGTGGGAGAGGAATATCTGTATTTTCTGCTCCATAATACGGCGCAGAGTAAAGAGGAGCTTTCCCATTTCGAGGAGCTGGTACAGTTCTGGGAAAATCATACCCGGGAGAGAGTGAACCTGCAGACCAGGCTGTGGCGTCTGGGCTACAGCGGCGGCCAGTCCGTGGCTGACTGCATAGAGAATCTGGACATTTTGCGGGATTTTCATGTGCGTCAGGATATTCTGATCAATGCCATGTATATTCCGGCCATCATTCTGACAGCTGTGTCAGGACAGGGCTTTCTTTTGCTGATCGGTGTGATGATCGTTCAGATGCTGCTTTATTTTCGCAAAAAATCGCAGATACAGCCATTTATGGTATCCTTTGCCTATTTTGCAAAGCTTCTGGCTTTTGTGGACAGGCTTGACAGCATCAGAAATACGGATCCGGCGGTGTCCCATGAAATCGAAGCACTGAAAAAGGCGTCCCGCGCGCTGCGCCCCATGATGCGGGGCAGCTTCCTTTTGAAGGACGGTTCCCTGGGCGGCGGAACTCCGCTGGATGGTATTCTGGATTATCTGCGCATGTGTACCCATGCGGACATCCTTCAGTTTCACCGGATGCTGAAGTACGTATACCGCTATCAGGACGAGCTGTGGGCATTAGCTGGGGGTGTGGGACGTCTGGACGCCTCGGCGGCGGTCTGCGCTTACAGGCATACCCGCGATGACTGGTGTGTTCCGGCCGTGGGAGATGTTTTTGACATGAAAAACGGCAGATACCCGCTGATTAAGGAGCCCGTGGGCAACAGCATCAGAGGGGAGAAATCCGTGCTCCTGACAGGCTCCAATGCTTCCGGAAAATCTACCTTTCTGCGGACGGTGGCGGTCAACGCCGTCTTTGCCCAGACCATTCATACCTGTCTGTGCGATTCCTATACCGCGCCCCTGTACCGGATTTACTCCTCCCTGTCCTTAAAGGATGATGTGATCAGCGGGGACAGCTATTATATGGTGGAAATTAAGACCATGAAACGGATTCTGGACAGCGTGAGGACTCCCGGCCGTCCGGTGCTCTGCTTTCTGGACGAGGTGCTTCGGGGCACCAACACGCCGGAGAGAATTTCCGCTTCCAGCCAGATCCTGCGCTGGCTTTCTGAGCAGAACTGTCTTTGCTTTGCCGCCACTCATGACCTGGAGCTTACAGACATCCTGAGCACCGAGTTTGACCATTATTATTTTACGGAAAGCTTTGACCAGGGGGATATCTTTACCTATCAGTTAAGACCTGGCCGCTCGCAGAGCCGGAACGCCATCCGGCTGCTGGAAATCATGGGATATCCGGAGGAAATTACGAAAGCCGCTCATGAGTTGTGCGAAAAAATGTTCTGAAGAAAGCCCCTTTCTTTTGCTTGACGGGTTTTAACGGCTTTGTTATACTGATAGCCTGTATCGCGGGCCTTCATCAGACTGCGCACTGCGCAGGGAGGTCTGCGATGACAGGCTATTGTGGTTTTGGAGGATCCGGTGCCGGAAGCAGATAAGACTTTGACCGGCGGATCGGAGATGATGAGGAAACGGATATGAGTATGACGGAATTTCTTTATTCTATTGTGGAAATGATCGCGGAAATCCACAGCCGGATTCTGTCGATCAACGATGCCTATGAATATAATTTCAGCGATAAGGAGCTGCATTTTCTGGTGATCGGCCTGCTGGGAATGGCCATGATTTTTGTGGTATACCCGATTTTTAAGCTGCTGGCTTCCACGGGGCATGTGATGGTCATCAGCTGGGTCTATGTGTTTACCCTGATCATTGTGCTTACCTTTGCCATTGAGATCGGGCAGAGGGTGACGGATACGGGGGTCATGGAGTTCGCGGATATCATGTTCGGCCTGGTGGGCTTTCTTTTCATGTTTTTCATATTTTCCCTGATTCGCGGGATCTATCACGGGATTATGGAACTGTGCCGGTATTATAGGAAGAAAAAAAGCAGACATCGTGGGAACAGCGGCGGCTATCCGGAAGATATGGAGTATGATGACATAGATTACTCGGAGGACGGGGATGAATAAGACAGACTATCGTGTGATCAAAAGCGCCAGAAAAACGCTGTCCCTGGAGGTGGGGCAAAAGGGTGTGATTGTCCGGGCACCCTATGGGACCACGGATGCGCAGATCCGGAAATTTGTGGAGGAACACCGGGACTGGCTTCTCAGAAAACTGAAGGAGTCGCAGGAGAGGCGTCAGACCGCCGCCTCAGAGCCTGGGTTAAGGGAAGAAGATATCCGGGCACTGGCGGATCAGGCGCTGAAAGTGATTCCTCAGAGGGTGGCCTACTATGCCCCCAGAATCGGGGTGACCTACGGCAGGATCACCATCAGGAATCAGCGCACCCGCTGGGGCAGCTGTTCTGCGAAGGGCAATCTGAATTTCAACTGCCTTCTGATGCTGGCCCCGCCGGAGGTGTTGGACAGCGTGGTGGTCCATGAGCTCTGCCACAGGAAGGAAATGAATCACTCGGACAGGTTCTACGCCGAGGTGCTGAAGGTATTTCCGGATTACTGGCGCTGTCAGAAATGGCTGAAGGAAAACGGCCCCGCGCTGATGCAGAGAATGTGCGGCGCGGGGGAGTCCTGAGGTTTATGCCTGCTGCGGTTTCGCTGCTTTTGCCCTGACTTCTATG
>JAJPYH010000032.1:11155-12525 GCA_021205045.1 Lachnospiraceae bacterium
CTGCTGCGGTTTCGCTGCTTTTGCCCTGACTTCTATGCCTGCTGCGGTTTCGCTGCTTTTGCCTTGACTTCTATGCCTGTTCCGGTTCCTCCGCCTCCGCCGTCAGCCGGATTCCGTTGACCTCAATCTGGTCGTTGACTTCGATCAGCAGATAGATGCGTCCGTCGATGGAGGTGGTCTCCACCAGGTCGGAGCGCTCCGGATTGACTTTGATGACCACGTCCGGGGTTTTCACCTCAAAATTTCTGGAGGGAGCGATGTTGGAGGCCAGAAGCTTTGCCTGACTTCCCACGGTCTCATCAAAGCGATTCCCGAAGCTGTCCAGTTTGGGCTGCTCCAGGCCGCTTTTGGCGAGCACATTGACCACTTCATGCTTGTCCAACGACAGGGGAACGGGGTCATCCTTGTGCTCTTCCATCATATCGCAGAGAGTATCGTGGATATTTTTGACGATTTCCAGCCTGCCGTCCTCTCCCAGCGTCTCCTGCAGCATGGTATGAAAGGCCTCCTTCTGGACTCCCGCCGTGATGGGCATGGTGCAGCCCAGCAGATCAAAGACAAAATCCTCAAATACATTTTCTGAATTTTTGCTGAAATACAGACAGCTGTGCAGATCCGTGCTGCGGGCTGTGAAGGCAGGAAACAGAAAGGCGTGAGCGGGAGCGTCCACCACCCAGTCGCAGATCCGATCCATAAAAAGGTTCTCAGCGGGAGCATAGGTCAGCCCCGGCTTTGAGAGCACCACGGGACACAGGCAGCAGTATATGTAGTGATACACCTCATCGGAGGCGTCCTCCATCTCCAGTTCATCGCTGCCCCGTCCGGGAATATCGTAATTGCAGTCCGCCAGCAGGATCAGATAATTCTGGGTGTAGGGGTAGCTTTCGATGATCTTATCATAAAATTTCTCTAAAAGCTCCTCATCCTGAAGGTGGCTGTCCCTCAGATCCAGGAGAAACTTCTGCGCCCCGTCCTGAAATTCGCTCTCCAGGGGGAAGTCCAGGGTGAACAGGTTTTTGCCCAGAGTGCCGGACAGGCCCTTTTTGAAAAGCTGCAGATAGCGCCCCTCCTCCGCTTCAGGCAGGGTGCCGAAGGACTGATTTGTCTGAGAAATCTTGTTTTTCTCACCACCCACATAACAGGTGCAGATCCGGGAGACGGCGCAGCCCTTCTCGGTAAAATGCTTTTTGACTTCGCTGATTTCTGATTTATTCATAAAATAATACCTCACTTCTGATATCAACAGATGCAAACGGTAACCATGTTAACATAATTTTCAAAATCTCTCAAGAAAAATCGAAGAATGACGATTGAAATATAAGCCATTTATGATAATGTCCTTATATACCACAAGAGAAAATGTCCCAAAT
>JAJPYH010000254.1 GCA_021205045.1 Lachnospiraceae bacterium
CCCTTTTGCTGACTAACACCTAATAAATATATTTCTCACTGTCATTGATCAGCTCCAGCTTACATTCCGGACGAGACGCCAGCAAAGGCAGACGTCTGTTATAATTACCGAAATGATCTTTGTCATAGGCAAAAAGAAATGGAATCCCTACTCTCAGTGCCCTGTGTTCCACCCCATTTTCATCCGTTTCCTCAATCGTCAGATTCCGCTCATAGGGAAGGGCGTGATTGATCGTACAGGGGATCTGCGCCCCAGGCAGGTATTGCTCCCACAGCTCCAGGTAATATTTGCGCATGGCCGGGCAGGAAAGCGTCAACTCATTCAGTCTGGGATACTGCCAGAAATCAAAGGGCTGTTTGCCATCCAGACGGGTGTCAGCCATATAGACCCGGTTGTTGTTGGCCACGGCATAATCATTGATGGTTGCTGCCGCAGCCTGAGAATTTGCGCACCAAGGACCCGCCAGCAGCATCACAAAGGTTCCTTCCTGCTGCAGTATCCAGCGAAACACCTGATAAGGCACTTTACAAAGCTGTATCTGCTCATCAGCCCGGAAAGCGTCCTCCGTCTTAAACCCATGTCCCCGTTGATTTCGGGCAAAGGCTTCCCGCATATAATCAGCATATCCATAAGGCGTCAATACACATTCATTTTCATTGATATGACGGAATATCTTCTCTTCCAGCAATGTCCCGGTATCCTCATCCGCTTCCCCCAACTCAGCGGCCCAGACAATCGGACACCTCTCACCCTGTCTGCCTGCCCCGGAATGATCCAGCGTATTGTCCCGGTTATACAAAAATAAAAACGGCTCTGTCAGATCGGGAACGGTTACCGCATCCTGATACAGGTTGAGATAAGTAATATCCTTTCCGGAACCGATTTTCTCTTCCACCCAGTCATTTAAATTCGTCAGATGTCTGGTTGCGATCTCTCCATAGATATAATTGTATACCGCGAAGGGATTTGCTTCGGTTTTATCCTCTCCGATATAATTTTCGTGAGCCCTGATATCCTGACGAATATTCGCCCGGTCAGTACCATCCGCAGAAAAGTCAAACAGATATACGGTATCCACACCGTGTTTGCGGGCCGCATCGTTGATTTTGTCAATGACGCTCTGCGTGGCATGGCTCCAGACGCCGCCAAATAAGATCAGATACGTTCCCCCGCGCATCAGAATATAGCACAAAGTGTCAATATCCACAGGACAGAATACCACATCCTGAGCGCTGTCAACCCCCAGACCGGGATTATTTTCCCTGCGCAGCTTCGGATAATTCCAATATACGAATTCTCTGTTCATATCAATCTGGAAATCCGAAGAAAATTTTGGCCTGGAATTCTACAGTTCATTTACATTTTCGTTCATATATATACCTCCATTTATCTTTTCCCTTCCTGATACTCTCTCAATCCCCCATATTACTCCACGGCAATAAACCCCTTATTGGCAGATTGATAGATCGTATCAATGATTTCCGCAAATTCAACAGCATGATCAATGGATACGCCACTGTTGCTCTGGGGATCAACCCCCACAATGTCATTTGGCAAATCTTTTACAAGCATATCTATGAAATAACGAATATGCTGTCTCGGCGGCTTGGGCATGTCCTTTAAGGAATATGTATGTGATTCGCCTTTGCCCCTTTTTACCACTACAACCTCATCTCCCGGCGAATGTCCATCCTCCGCCTTTTGCACAACAGCAACCCCTCCGGTACCGTAAATTTCCGCTTCTCCCATGCCTGCACCGCTCAGCCAGCTGCAGTTGAGCGTTACCAGCACATCGTCCGGATATCTCATTACAATAACCGCATTTTCTTCTATCTGATTTTTCTTTGCCTCTTCACTGTAATAAGAAAGCTGGGCGCTCAACGCTTCAGGTTTTCCAAAAATATAATGTGCCTGGTGTATCATATGACCGCCCACATCCGCCATAATGCCGCCAAGACTTTTTTCTCTGTCATAGCTTATAAAGCCATATAACGCCGCACCCGCGCCAAGAAGGAATCTCGCTCCGGTAATCCTGCCCAGTTCTCCTTGTGCAATTAACTCTTTCACCTTCATCAGCCCGCTGCTGACAAAGGGATCAGACATATAGAATTTAATACCGCTCTCATGGACAGCTTTCTGAATCTCCTTTGCATCTTCCGCAGAAACGCACATCGGCTTTTCCACAAATACACTGATGCCTGCCTGTGCCGCTTTTAAAATCAGATCCTTTTTGCGCGCATTATCAGACACTATCACAACGCCGTCCAGACGGTAATGATTGAGCAGATTGTCAATATCCCTTTCAAAAGGCACACCTAAATCTTCAGCCACCTTTTCACAGCGCTCGATATTCTGATCATCCCAAACTGCCGCCAGCTCGCTGTCCTCGAATTTTTTAATTAAACTGCCAAATCTGTCCGGTTTGACGCGGCTGCCGCAAATTGCAATTCTTGCCTTTTCCATATAGCCCATCCTCCTGTCTGACCAATACCCGTATTTTTCTGAAATGTCTGATACTCAGCAAATTTTCATAGCAATTCCATCTCAGAACTGATCAAATCAAAGCATATTGTACAATTCATAGTTTAGTACTGCATTGTAACACAGTTTTTTCATATAATACAAGACAGAGGTCATTTTTTCACGGATTGTTCGTGAATCAATGTTGACAGATCAATTCCCATAGTTGCTTTTTGGAGTTCAAACGTTTATACTGAATTTATATCAGGCAGACACGACATGCGGCGCAGCTGACAGCAGTCCCGCATTCCGCTCTCCCCGGTAATCAAATACTTTACCCATAAAGGATAATTTCACCATGATACGGACCATTCTCGTTGTTTCATTAATCGTTTTATACCTGATTTTCACGATCCCCGTTCTGATCGTCTTCCATTTTCTGCGCCCCAAATACCCCGAAAAAATCGACCTGATCAGTCTCCACATGGTGCAGTGGGTTCTGCGCGGCGCACTTTTTTTCAGCGGCACAAAGCTGACCGTGCTCGGGGAGGAGAATGTACCAAAGGATCGCCCTGTGGTCTACATCGGCAACCACACCAGCTATTTTGACGTTGTCATCGGCTATACGCGGGTGCCGGGACTGACCGGCTTTGTGGCTAAGGACAGCATGAGCAAAATTCCTCTGCTGAATCTGTGGATGCGTCAGGTCAAATGTGTTTTTCTGAATCGGGATAATATCAAGGAAGGCATGAAATCCATCCTGGCCGCCATCAAGGAGGTGAAGGAAGGCGTCTCTATCTATATCTTCCCGGAGGGCACCCGCAATAAAACACCAGACACCCTGATGGAGTTTAAGGAAGGCAGCTTCAAAATTCCTGAAAAGAGCGGCGCGCCCATTATCCCGGTGACCTTTGTCAATTCTCACGCTGTCTATGAGGATCACAAACCCTTCATCAGAAGAGCACATGTAGTGGTAGAGTATGGGAAACCCATCGAAATGAACACCCTTGACAAGGAGACACGGAAACACATGGGCGCCTATGTGTCCGGTATTATTCATGAAACCTATGAAAAAAATAAGGCGGCTTACTTTTCGTAAACCGCCTTCCGGCACCGCCGCTCTATCAAAAATATGCTCAAATCATGTTGATAAACAAACAGCCAAATAGAGGTGACAGATATGAATATGTCAGAAGCAGCAAAAATTATTCTGGGACTGAGGGCTGTCGGATGGGCCGAAAAGAGCATCAATGATTTTATTCTTTATGTTGAAACCGGAGATGAGCAATATAAGCCCGATAAAAGGAACGTTTAAGAAAAGAGCGGTATAAAGCCGCTCTTTTTTATAGCTATAATGTCCTGTCAAGCCAGGATATAATATTCTGGAAGCCCATCCCGTGAGAAGCTTTGATCAGCACCGCGTTCCCTGCGAAGTCGGAAGGCATAAATGCCTCGAAAAAGCTTTCCTTATCCGGGAAATAATACAGGCCAATTTCTTTACAGGTACCTCCACCCATCATCACACCAGACTCTTTCCGGGCGCCCTCAACCATTGCCTTCGACAACCTTCCAATACAGATCAGCCTGTTCACCCCAGCCCTGGCCGCATACTCCCCAACCTGGCTGTGCAGGGCAAGCTCTTCCTCTCCCAGTTCAAACATATCGCCAAGGATAGCCGTCTTATTGCCTTTCGCCGACATCAAAAGGTCGATGGCCGACTTCACGGAAACCGGATTGGCATTGTAACAGTCATCTATGACAGTCATGTCATCTTTTCGGATAATATGGCTGCGTCCATCCACCGCCTTCACAGAGGCGATACCACGGACAATCTCCTCATTGGTAAGGCCAAGCAAATGTCCCACGGCAGCGGCCGCCAGGGCGTTGGTCACCATATGCTCCCCGGGCAGCGGCACATAGGCTTCCACGCTCTCTCCAAAAATATTCATGATAAAGCGGCTGCCCAGAAGGCTGGTGTCCAGAATTATTTCCAGATAGACATCGGCCCTCTGTTCCTCTTTTTCAGATAAAACTTCCCGACCGATTATTTCTCTATTCATAGAGAAGAAACAGGGCTTCTGTCCCCGCACCTCCTTCACCGTGATCAGCTTATCATCATCCCCGTTCAGCACCGCCCTGCCATTCTCCGGCAATCCCTGAAAGATCGCGGTCTTCGCCTTCAGCACACCGTCCCGGTCTCCCAGATTCTCCAGGTGGCACTGTCCGATATTGGTAATAACGGCAATGTCAGGTCTGGCGATGTCCGTCAGCCGCTCCATCTCTCCGAAATGGTTGATGCCCATCTCCACCACCGCGGCCTCGTGCTCTTCCCGAATGCGCAGCAGAGTTAAAGGCAGACCCACCTCATTATTAAAATTACCCTCTGTCCTCAGCACCCTGTACTTGCCGGAAAGCGCCGCCGCGATGATCTCCCTGGTACTGGTCTTGCCCACACTTCCGGTAACCCCTACCACCGGGATGGTAAGCTGGCGCCGGTAAAAGGCGGCCACCTGCTTTAAGGCCAGGAAACTGTCCTCCACCTGAATGTAAGGAACCTGGTTGCTGGAAATTTTCTCGCTGGTTCTCTCCTCCCCAGGCTCTTTCTCACCGGATGTCGTCACTCCGGGTACCATCTCGCCAGGCTCTTTCTCACAAATGATCAGCACAGCTCCTTTTTTTACCGCCTGCGGGATAAAATCATGTCCGTCCACCCTCTCCCCACGGGTCGCAAAGAACAGGTAACCCGGCGCGATCTTACGGGAATCCAACTCCGCCCCGGTGATTTCAACGTCTTCCTTTCCCGCCCCGTTGATCAACGGACGGTTCAGGCAGTCCGCTATATTCTGTAGTGTCATATTCTTCATAACTCACCCCATCAGGAAAATTTCTACATGAAGAATTTCTGTTCATAATCGCAATTCTTTCATGTACTTTTCTTCAAAAGCGCTCAACTCTTCATGGAAATATCAATGATCCACTGACACAGCTGCGCGTAATCCTTCCCCAGCGCCAGCGCCTCCTGGGGCAATAATGACGTAGGCGTCATTCCCGGCAGCGTATTGGCCTCCAGGCAATAGATGCTCTCATCCTCTCCCATCATGAAATCCATGCGGGCGTAATTTTTCAGATGCAGCACCTGAAATACCGCTTCCGCACAGGTCTGCATCTCCCGGGTCTTCTCCGCTGAAAGATCCGCAGGACAGGTCTCCACCGTGCTCCCCGGCTGATATTTATTCTTATAATCATAAAAGCCTGTCAAAGGTGCGATCTCAATCACCGGGAGCGCCCGGCCATCAATCACACCCACGCTGAATTCCCGACCCTTGATGTACTGCTCAATGATCACCTGATCATCAAAGGAAAATGCCTTTTCCTTTGCCGTCTCATATTCTGACGCATCCGTCACAATGTAGGTACCCACGCTTGAACCACCGCTGCAGCATTTCACCACCAGCGGGAAAGGAACCGTTTCCGGATCAGACTCTCCTTTTTTCAGGGAAATCCCGGCCGGCGTGGGAATGCCGTGCTCCCGGAATAAATCCTTGGCTATGGATTTATCCATGGCCAGCGCACAGCTCACATAATCTGTCCCTGTATAGCGAATCCCGATCAGATCAAAATACGCCTGAATCTTGCCATTCTCGCCCTCCGCTCCGTGCAGCGCCATGAACACCACGTCGGCCTGCTGACAAAGCTCTATCACATTGGGGCCAAAAAAACATTTTTTCCAGTCCGGCCTCATGGCAATGACCCGGTCAATGTCCGGATGCTCCTCTCCTACCTGGTTAATCTCCGCCGCCCAGTCCACATCCTGTGTAAAAATATCTGCCGGGATCTCTCCGGGAAGTCCAAGAAACACATCCAGGAGTATCACCTGATGTCCCAGGCTCTTTAATGCTTTGTACGCGCCCATACCGGAGGACAGGGATACATCCCGCTCCGTGCTGATGCCTCCGGCCAATACCACGATTTTCATGTTCTATTCCTTTCGATTATATATTCATTATCCTGTCATGAGGCAAAAGCGCTCCCGGACCAATTCTCATATTCCTATTCCGCCCGGGTCCATTTTCCTCATGATATCTTATGATTCATTGCCGCGTTGTATTTGCACACAGTAACCCGTGCATCGGTAAGTATACCAGATCATAGAAATTTATGCTACAAAAAAAAATAAAGGATGCGCAAAGACTACACTCCTGCGCATCCTCATGGAGATAATGGGACTCGAACCCACGGCCTCTTGCATGCCATGCAAGCGCTCTCCCAACTGAGCTATACCCCCAAACTTCCTCTGATTACTCTGTTGAACTGATTAGTATATAATATTTTTTCAAAAATGGAAGAGTAAATTAAAGATTTCTTATTATTTTTTTTGGCCTTTTTGATACAGCTCCCATCTTTACCGGTACGCGGTTCTGCGTTTCCGTATTCGATGGGCCACATAAACCACAATCACCAGAACGGCCAGCACGTCAAAGCCAACCAGCATAGTCCTCCAGATATTGATGCTTTCACAGGGCTCCGTGACATAAATGGAGTCAGGATGCACCTCCGCATACTGCCGCGCAGTATAAGCGGCCTCCAGATACATATAAGTCACATTCTTCGCCGCGCGGCGCAGGGCCTGCCGATAGCTGTTGGACGACGTTTCATACAGGAAACTGCCGTCACCGGTCCAGCCGTCCATCCACAGATCGCCGCCTGCCCGCAGCATCTGATCGCCGTTCATATAAATCTTATGATCGGCATAATCAGTCAGAACCGCCCCCTGAAAGCCCCACTCCTCCCGAAGCACACTGGTCAGAAGTGCCCTACTCCCGCCTGCCCAGACCGCGCCCAGCCGGTTGTAGGAGGACATAATGCCGGTGCAGTCAGCCTCCACCACCAGCATGCGGAAGGGCTTCAGGTAGATTTCCCGCAGGGTCTGCTCGGTCATCCAGGTATACACTCCGTCCCGGGCTGCCTCCTGGTCATAAGCTACAAGATGCTTGACAAAGGTGTAAACTCCGGTATTTTTAGCGCCCTCCACTGTCAGCGAGGCAAATACGCCGGTGAGATAAGGATCCTCAGAATAATACTCGTAATTGCGCCCTCCAAAGGCACTGCGGTGCAGGTTTGTGCCAGGGGCATACCATCCGTCAAGCCCCAACTGCACTGCCTCCGCGCCGCTCACCAGCCCGAACTCATAGGCCAGCTCCTTATTGTAGGTCTGCGCCAGGGTAGTGGGATTGGGAAAGCCCTTGCCCGACGAACTCAATATCCAGCTGAAGCTACCTACCTGCGTGGCGCCGTCCAGTTCACTGGTCTGAGGCTTGCCGATGGAGTCCAAAGCCCCGGTTTTACTGTAGGCATGAAGCACCATGCTCTCCATCTCCTCCATGGTCAGCTGATCCAGAAGCTCCTCCCAACGCTCATCATCGTAATCCACTCCCAGAGCGTAACCCAGTTCGCTGACAGAGCCATCAGCATTGGTGATGGAAAGCCCGTTGTCCGCGCCTGTGGTAATGGCCTCATCGCTTTCATCAATCCACTCCACAGCCATTTCCTCCGTATACAGATTTAAGGCAGCCACATTTTCTGTCATGACACGCCCCTGCGCCGGTTCGGAGGGAAAAGTTCCCTCAAAATCAGCACGGGTCAGATACGTGATATTGGCCTCAGAGTCACTGCCATCCAGAGATACGCCGTCCACGGCATTCTCTCCGGTAAACAGGTTGGTGACAACTGCGCCAGTGTCCGGATCCTCCGGGTATTGGATATTCTGAGAAATGGTGCAGGTGAAGCTGTCCACCTCATTGTGGGCGTCGCGGGAGACCAGGAAGGTATACTCGCCCATATCCAGTTCATATCCCGCAAAGCCATTGCCATTAGCGTCATAACAGTCATAGGAGGCCATGTCGTACACATCCAGAGTCAGCGTGACCTCCTGACTTTCACCAGGCTGCAGCAAGTCTGTTTTTGCAAAATCAGCCAGACTGACCGAGGACTTTTCGATCTCTCCGGTGTAATAAGGCGCACTGTAATACAGCTGCACCACATCCTTTCCTGCCACATCCCCCACATTGGTGACCCTGACAGTAACGGAAACGATGCCGTCCTCACTAAGCTCACCGGAAGTCGCGTCCACGATCTCCCACTGGAACTCAGTATAACTCAAGCCATAGCCGAAGGGATACTGCACCACCCCATCATAACCCTCGCCGTACTCGTTGGACACATCATTCCAATATCCCTCTGCGTCAGCTGTCTCATACCATTTATAGCCTACATAGATTCCTTCCGCGTAATCCACATAGGCAACGCCTTCGTACAGAGGACTGTCTCCTACGTTAATGTTCGTGGTGGTGCCATCCGCCGGATAATAGCCATCGCCATTGGTATAATACCCCAGTCCCTCTATGCCGCTGTTGGCATAAGTGGAGGAAGTGGTCAGATCGTACACCCAGGTATCCGTCAGATGACCGGAGGGATTGATCTCCCCGTACAGAGCGGCGACCACAGCCTCCGCACCGTCATCACCGGTACACCCCACCAGAATACAGGCGTCCACACCCTCAATGGTTTCAATCGCCCCCACAGACATCTGATTGGTGGTGTTCAGCAGCACTATGACATTTTCATAATGGCTGCCCACATAGGCCAGCAGGTCTTCTTCCTCCGTGGAGAGATCCAGATAAGTGCGGCTGTCGTCCATAATATAGTCGCCGCCCCCGGTTGTCAGCTTATACTGTACCCTGGGGCAATCGTTGCTCTCCCCGGTATAACGGCCAATCACCACAATAGCTGTGTCGGAATAAGCCTCCGCATTGGCAAGTAATTCCTCGCTGTAATAATTCTTGTCGGAAATAGACGGTTCATACAACCGGCACTGATCCTCTGCGTAAGAGTTCAGAGAAGTCCGAACGCCGTACAGCGACCGCTCATCCAGAAAATCAGTGTACATATCAATCAGCTCCGCATTATACTCGATGCCAAATTCTTCCAGTGCATCCAGAAAATCCACCTCCGCCGCGCTGCTGCCGCCGGAGCCGGAACCGCCGCTGATCCACTGGGTGGAGGACCAGCCGAACACATTGACCCTGGTGACATCACTGCCAAGAGGCAGTGTACTGTCATTGTTTTGCAGCAGCACCAGCCCCTCGCCCTCGATCTCCCAGGCCAGTTCATCGGCAGTGGCAGACAGCTCGTCACTCAAGGAAGGACGGCTGCCAATATAGGAGTCCAATGTGTCCTGCAGAGCAAAGCAGACTGTATTGACCCCTATGGCCGCGATCAGAAGCACACAGATCAGTGTCAGGCCGATCTTTCCGGGCTTTTTTCCTTGCTTTTTGCTCATGTCACATTTCTTCTTCCGGGACTTAATCATTACTTTCTCTTCTTATCTTTTCACTGAAAAATGTTATTTTTTGCTTTCTGCTGACAGTATACCAAAAATCTCCAACCAAGTGCAATGAAGATGATATCATACACTTGATTGGAGATTTACAGAAATCTGATTATTTACTTCTCCAGGCTCTTCATCGTCGGAAACAGGATCACATCCCGAATGGCCTGAGAATCCGTCAGCAGCATCACCAGCCGGTCAATGCCATAGCCGATTCCCCCTGTGGGCGGCATACCGATCTCCAGCGCGTTCAGGAAATCCTCATCCGTGTGGTTGGCCTCCTCATTTCCGGCGGCAAAGGCCGCGTCCTGAGCGGCAAAACGCTCCCTCTGATCGATGGGATCGTTTAACTCAGAGTAGGCGTTGCACATCTCCCAGGTATTGATGAAAAGCTCGAAGCGCTCCACCTTGGTGGGGTCGGAGGGCTTTTTCTTGGTCAGCGGGGATATCTCAAGAGGATGATCCATAACGAAGGTGGGCTGCACCAGGTTCTTCTCACAGAACTCCTCAAAGAAGAGATTGATGATCTCTCCTCTGGTGTGCCGCTCCTCGTACTCCACATGGTGCTCTTTGGCCAGAGCCCTGGCCGCCTCCACATCCGGCACGGTGTCAAAGTCAATGCCGGTGTATTTTTTGATACAGTCAGTCATGGTAATGCGCTCGAAGGGCTTTCCGAAGTCAATCTCTATACCGTTATAGGTAAATTTGCTGCTGCCGCAGACCTTCTCCGCCAGATAGCGGAACATACTCTCGGTCAGCTCCATCATGCCCTCGTAATCCGTGTAGGCCTGATACAACTCCATCAGGGTAAACTCCGGGTTGTGGCGGGTATCCACACCCTCATTGCGGAAGACACGCCCGATCTCATAGACTCTCTCCATGCCGCCCACAATCAGCCTCTTTAAGTATAATTCCAGGGAAATCCGAAGCTTTACATCCTCATCCAGAGCATTGTAGTGAGTTTCAAAGGGACGGGCCGCTGCGCCGCCGGCGTTGGACACCAGCATGGGGGTCTCCACCTCCATGAAATCCCTGGCATCCAGGAAATTACGGATCTCCCTGATAATCTGGGAACGCTTACGGAAGGTCTCCCTGACATCCGGGTTCATGATCAGATCCACGTATCTCTGACGATACCGGATATCCGTGTCCGTCAGACCATGGAACTTCTCCGGCAATATCTGCAGGCTCTTGGACAGTAATATCAGCTGGTCCGCATGCACGGAAATCTCACCCATCCTCGTCTTAAAGACAGTGCCGCTGATGCCCAGAATGTCACCCATGTCGTACTTTTTGAAGTCCGCGTAAGCTTCCTCGCCAATACTGTCCCTGGCCACATAGATCTGGATATCTCCCTGCCGATCCCGGATATTGCAGAAGGAGGCCTTCCCCATGACGCGTTTGAACATCATACGTCCTGCCACGCTGACGGTCTGCCCCTCCAGAGTCTCAAAATTGTCTTTGATCTCAATGCTGTGATGGGTCACATCATACTTTGTGATCTGATAGGGATTCTTGTCTCTTTGCTGTAAGCCTATCAGCTTTTCTCTGCGAATCTGCAGAAGCTGATTGGTATTGTCCTGCTGTGATGCGTTCTGATTCTGCTGTCCTGCCATAAAATAATGTCCTTTTTCCGTCTTAATATTATGCCTTTCCTTCGGCACACCTTTGTCTGTAAACTCACTGGCCCCCGCAAATACACCATTTTACATACGCACCCGCGATTGCCATCTGTCTGCGCCAGCTAAGTCTGGCAATTACCGACACCTGGCCGTCTGTATCAGTTAATCCTGGCAATTACCGACATCTGACTGGCTGTATCAGTTAATCCTGGCAATTATCGGCACCTGGCTGTCTGTATCAGTTGGATCTGTCGATTGCCAGCACCCTGTACTGCAAGTTGTCGCCGTGAGGAGTCTCCACCTCAATCACATCACCGACCTTCGTCCCCAGAAGGGCACGGCCAACCGGGCTCTCATTGGAGATTTTGCCTTTCAGGCTATCCGCCTCTGTGGAGCCTACAATCTTGTACTCCAGCTCCTCATCCAATTCGATGTCGAGAATTCTGACCTGGCAGCCGATACTGACCTGGTCTAAATTGGCCTCATCCTCCACGACCACCTCGGCGTTTTTCAGGATTTTCTCCAGTTCCTCAATACGGGCCTCGATGTCTCTCTGCTCGTCCTTGGCCGCGTCATACTCGGCATTCTCACTCAGATCGCCCTGCTCACGGGCTTCCTTGATCTTCTGGGCAACCTCCTTGCGCTTGACCACCTTCAGATCCTGCAGTTCGTCCTCATACTTTTTCAGACCCTCATAAGTCAGGATATTCTTTTTCATACCCGTTTCCTTTCGCCATTAAAATATTATTAATAATACCGGGGGCAAAAGCATCTGACCCCCTTGAAACTGCGGCCTTTCACCGCCTTCCTGTCGTATTCCCCTCGTTAGCTTAAACATTATAAACACTTTTATTTTCAGTGTCAACAAAATTAGTAAACGACTTTGCATCATTTATAAGCCATTTATGATAATGTCCTTATATACCACAAGAGAAAATGTCCCAA
>JAJPYH010000295.1 GCA_021205045.1 Lachnospiraceae bacterium
GTAGGTTTTGCAAGCCTTTATTTGCGGGCATTTGGAACATCGAATTTAATTCACTAAAATTTTGAAATCGTTTTGATGGATTCCCGGTTTATAAGCCGTGCCCGGCCGAGAGCCCCGCAGCTGACCGGCCTGATCAGGATACGATGATATCATTCAGTCTATTCTTTCCACAATCCCCTGGTCCAGCAAAGACTGGACGCTCTTGAGTATCCCGAATTTGGCGTGGGGCCAGGTCAGTCCTCCCTGGAAATATACGGTGTACGGCGGTCGGATGGGTCCGTCCGCGGAAAGCTCAATGCTGGAGCCGGACACAAAGGCACCCGCCGCCATGATCACCGGGGCGTCATATCCGGGCATATCCCAGGGCTCGGGAGTCACAAAGGAATCCACCGGGGCTGCCGCCTGAATTCCCTGGCAGAAAGAGATCACGCCCTCCGGCTTACCGAAGGTCACCGCCTGGATGATGTCATGCCGGGAGGCCTGGCTGTCCGGGAATACGTCAAAGCCCAGCTTTTCGTAGAGATTGGCTGCGAAAATGGCACCCTTTAAAGCGCTGGCCGTCACTGTGGGAGCCAGGAACAGTCCCTGATACAGATTGGGCAGCACTCCAAGGCTGGCGCCCGCCTCCTTGCCAAGGCCGGGGCTGGTCAGGCGGTAAGCGGTATTCTCCACACATTCCCTGGTACCGGCGATATAGCCGCCGATGGGAGCCAGACCGCCGCCGGGGTTTTTGATTAAAGAACCAACTGCCATGTCCGCGCCCACGTCCGTGGGTTCCATAGTCTCCACAAATTCACCGTAGCAGTTGTCCACCATGCAGATGACATCCGGTTTGATTTTTTTGATAAAGGAAATCAGTTCGCCGATCCGCGCCACGGAAAGAGTTGGCCTGGTGGCGTAGCCCTTGGAACGCTGAATCGTCACCATTCTGGTTCTGGGACAAATGGCCCTGCGGATGCCTTCATAGTCGAAGGAGCCGTCAGGCAATAAATCTACCTGGGCGTAGGTGATGCCGTATTCGGCAAGGGAACCTTTGGAGGGGCGGATGCCGATGACTTCCTCCAGAGTGTCGTAGGGTTTGCCAACGGGGCTTAAAAGTTCGTCTCCGGGGCGAAGGTTGCTCATCAGGGCCAGAGCCAGGGCATGTGTGCCGCAGGTGATCTGGGGACGAACCAGGGCGTCCTGGGTATGGAAAATTCTGGCGTAGACGGCCTCCAGGGTTTCTCTGCCGATATCGTTATAGCCGTAGCCGGTGGTGCCGGTGAGACAGGCCTCCCGGACCTGGCACTGCTGCATGGCCTGGAGGACTTTGAGCTGGTTGTATTCGGCGGTACGGTCGATGAGGGCAAAACGCTCACTTAAAGCCTCCAGGGTTTTCTCTCCAAATTGAAGAACCTGGTCAGAAATTCCCAGGGATTCGTATTGAGTTTTCAGGTCATGGTCTAACATGATAAGAATCCTTCCGTATTTTCTTGAAATTTTCATAAAGTTCCGTGGATTTAGTGATATAAAAGGCTCAAAACTGGCGTTAATCTTCGCCTTAGCTTTTATATCACTAAATCCACTGCGTTATGGCAATTTATAGAAGATCGTTTGCTTTATCCTCTGCGGGGATGCTGTTTTTAGCCGATGACAGCTTTCGTTCTGATATTGCGCGAATCTATATACCCGGGGAATAACACTCGGTTAAAATGGCATTCAGCAGCTGCGTTTCATCCGGGTAGTCCCGCTTGTCGAGCCAGATGACATCACGCTCGCGCTTAAACCAGGTGAGCTGGCGTTTGGCGAAGTGGCGGGTGTCGCGTTTGATGCGGTAAACGGCTTCGTCCAGTGTGATCTCGCCTGTGAGGTAATCGATGATTTCTTTGTAGCCCAGGCCCTGCATGGAAGTCATAGTGCGCTCGCAGCCCATGTTCAGGAGGGCGCGGACTTCTTCTGCCAGTCCGTCGCTGATCATCTGGTCCACGCGGCGATCGATGCGGCGGTAAAGCTTTTCCCGATCATCCGTGAGGACAAAGTAGCGAAAGTCATAGGGGCTTTCCTTTGACCGCTGTTCCACATTATGTTCGGAGATGGGGCGGCTGGTCTGGGCGTAGAATTCCAGAGCGCGGATGACTCTTTTGGTGTTGTGGGGATGGATTTCCTCCGCAGCCTGTGGGTCAATATTGCTCAGCCGCTGATGAAGGATTTCGGGGCCGTCTTCGGTTCGGGCAATTGCCTCCAGTTCTTTTCTGTAGGTATCGTCGCCATCATTTTCCGTAAAATCAATATCATAGAGGACAGCCTGGATGTAAAAGCCGGTGCCGCCCACCAGAATGGGGATTTTACCTTCCGAGTATATTCTGGTCATGGCCTGTCTGGCCATTTGCTGAAAAATCACCACATTGAAGGGCTCCCAGGGCTTCAGGCAGTTGACCAGGTAGTGGTCTACCCCATCCATTTCCTCCGGGCGGATTTTGGCCGAGCCGATATCCATGTATTCGTAGACCTGCATGGAATCAGCGGAAATGACAGCTCCGTTGATCGCCTTAGCCAGACGAATGGAAAGGCTGGTTTTGCCCACTGCGGTGGGGCCGGTCAGAATAATCAGTTTTTGCTTTTCCATTCTTCGGCACACACTTCCTTTATTTTATATAGTCACACTATTCTCTTAAATTTCTTTTCAATCTCCTGTTTTGTCATGGAGATGATCACCGGGCGGCCGTGGGGGCAGAAATAAGGGTTCTCCAGGCTTAAAAGCTCGTCGATCAAAGCTTCCAGCTCCTGGCGGGACATGGACATATTGCCCTTAACGGCGGATTTGCAGGCCATGCTGGCCAGTTTATCCCTGACAACCTCAAAATTGCCCTGCACCGGTCCCCGGGAGAGCTCGTCCAGCACTTCCTCAAACAGCTGCTGATAGCTGCAGCCGTACAAATCCACCGGGACGCCCCGGATAACATAGGCGTGCTCCCCGAAATCCTCCAATTCAAAGCCCAGCGCCTCAAAGGCGTCCAGATGCTGCGTCAGAGCCTGTTCCTCCCTGGCGTTCACATGCACCACCTGAGGCGGCATCAGCATCTGGGTGGAAACCTTCTTTTCCCGCATGGCTTTCACCAGGCGCTCGTATTTCACCTTCTCATGGGCGGCATGCTGATCAATCATATAAATCCGGTCGCTGTAGGCGATGATCCAGTAGGTCTTAAAGATCTGGCCAATGATCTCATAGCTTTCCCGGCTTTTTTCAGTCAGAAATTCCGGTGTGAACAGTGTCTCCTGCTCGATATTTTCTATTCCCAGGTCGGGGAGAACGGGTGCTGAAGCCTTGTCCGGAATTTCTTCCTGACTGGTCTTTTTGTTCTTTTCTCCATAAGTTTCTGCAATGGAAGCTTCAGCCACCGCATTTGCGCCTTCTTCTTCGTCCGCAGACTGATCAAAGTCCAGTTCAAATTCCAGGGTATTCTTCGTAACAGGCGTCTGAACAGACCTCATAAAGGGCTCCGGCGAATGGGCCGGCACCCGGTCGGCGGGGGTGCTTTTCGGCGCAGTCTCTTCTTTTCCAAAGGAATGATCCACGATAAATTCCTTGCTGCGCAGCCGCTCAATGATGGCTTTCACCACGGTCTGATATACCGTCTGCTCCTGTGCGAAACGAACCTCCATCTTGCTGGGATGGACGTTCACATCCACGGCCTGGGCGGGCATGGCAAAATGCAGCACCACGAAGGGAAATTTATGCTGCATGACATACTGCTTGTAACCGTCCTCGATGGCTCTGGACAGAATCTTGCTTTTCAGATAGCGGGAATTGAGAAAATAATGCTCAAAGCCTCTGTTGGAGCGGTTGAGCTCCGGCTTTCCCAGAAAGCCCCGAATCTGAATATCCCCTTCTGTCACATCGATGGGCAGCAGATGCTCGGTGATCTCCCTGCCGTAAATCCGGTAAATAACCTCTTTCAGTTCTCCGTTCCCGGAGGTGTAAAATTTCACCTGCCCGTTCTGCACATATTTAAAGGAAATATCCGGCCGGCTCATGGCCAGCTGCTCCATGACCTCCGCTACATATCCGGCCTCGGTGGGCGGCTGTTTTAAAAACTTGCGGCGCACAGGCACATTGAAAAAAAGATTGCGCACCAGAATGGTTGTCCCCTTCGGCGCTCCCACCTGCTCAAAAGCCTTCTCCGCCACGCCCTCAATTTCATAGCGGGTGCCGGTCAGAGAACCGGCGGTGCAGGTCACAAGCTCCACCTGCGCGACCGCGGCAATGCTGGAAAGAGCCTCACCGCGAAAGCCCATGCTGGACAGATGATTTAAGTCCTGCATATTGCGGATTTTGCTGGTGGCATGGCGGAAAAAGGCGGTTTTCACCTGACCCGCCGGGATGCCCTCTCCGTCATCGGTGACACGGATGAAGTCAATGCCGCCGTTTTTGATTTCCACGGTGATGGCGCAGGCACCGGCGTCCATGGAGTTTTCTACCAGCTCCTTGACCACGTTGAGGGGGCACTCCACCACCTCACCGGCGGCGATTTTATCGATTGTATCTTCAGATAATACTAAAATTTCCGGCATATTTTTCCTATACCTTTGTTATTTCTGCGGTTTCCGGAACTGTCAGTTCCTGTATTTTATCCATAAGTGCTGAATACTGCATACTTTACCACCTGTTATTCAGCTGATTCTGCAGCCTGTACAGAGTGTTCAGCGCATCCAGCGGCTTCATGTTATTGATATCCAGCTCCTTCAGCTCCTTCAACACATCCTCTTCCTTCACCGTATCAGACAAAGACATCTGCGCCAGATCCACATCATCATAGTGCTTCACCGGCTTTGGCTTTGTGCCGGAGGATTTCTGCTTTTTGAGGATGCCCTGAACCTTTGAGGAGATATCATTCTCCGAAAGCTGAGTGGCGATCTCCATGGCCCGGTCTGTGACCATCTGGGGCACACCGGCCAGTCTTGCCACCTGGATGCCGTAGCTTTTGTCCGCGCCGCCGGGAATGATTTTGCGTAAGAACACAATGTCCTCCCCGCTCTCCTTGACGGCAATGCAGTAATTATTCACATTGTCCATCTTGTCTTTCAGCTCCGTCAGCTCGTGGTAGTGCGTGGCGAACAGGGTTTTGGCCCCCAGCAGACGCTTGTCGCTGATGTGCTCGATGACCGCCCAGGCGATGGCCAGGCCGTCGTAGGTGGAGGTGCCGCGCCCGATTTCATCCAGGATCAGCAGACTCTTGCTGGTGGCGTTGCGCAGAATGTTGGCCACCTCGTTCATCTCCACCATAAAGGTAGACTGGCCGCTGGCCAGGTCGTCGCTGGCGCCCACACGGGTAAAAATCCGGTCCACAAGCCCGATATCCGCGCTCTTTGCGGGCACAAAGGAGCCGATCTGGGCCATCAGCACGATCAGAGCGCTCTGCCGCATATAGCATATAGGTGGATTTGCCGGCCATGTTGGGGCCTGTAATGATGCTGACACAGTGATGGTCATTGTCCAGGTAGGTGTCGTTGGGGATGAACATGTCATGTTCGATCATCCGCTCCACCACAGGATGACGCCCCTCCCTGATATCAATGACGCCCTTTTCATTTAATTGGGGACGGACATAATGATTCTGCTCCGCCACCACGGAAAGAGAAGCATACACATCCAGCTTTGCAACGGCTTTGGCTGTGGTCTGAATCCGGTCGGTTTCGGCAAAAATCCGATCCCTGATATTGCAGAAAATATCATATTCCAGGCCCACCAGCTTGTCCTCCGCGTTGAGGATTTTGTCCTCCATCTCCTTTAACTTCGGCGTAGTGTAACGTTCCGCGTTGGTCAGGGTCTGTTTGCGGATATAATCATCCGGCACCATATTTTTAAAGGAATTGGTCACCTCAAAATAATAGCCGAACACCTTATTGTATTTGATCCGGAGATTCTTGATGCCGGTGCGCTCCCGGTCCTCAGCCTCCAGCTGAGCCAGCCAGGTGGTTCCCTCTGTCCTGGCCCGGCGAAGCTCGTCCACATCGCTGTCGTATCCGTCCTTAATCATACCGCCCTCCCGGATGGAGAACGGCGGTTCATCCACGATGGCGGAGGCAATCAGCTCACAGATATCCTGCAGGGAATCAATGTCCTGATTGATCTGTTTTAATTCCGCGCTGCGGCAGTCCGCCAGCACGGTTTTGATGTGAGGCAGCATTTCCAGAGAGCTTTTCAACGCAATAAAATCCCTGGGGTTAGCAGTACCGAAGCTGACCCGGCCCAGGAGCCTTTCCAGATCATAGACAGGGTTTAAATATTCTCTCACCTCATCCCGGCTGACGCTGTCCTTACCAAATTCATCCACCGCGTCCAGTCTGGCCTCGATGTCCGCCTTTTCAATCAGAGGCTGCTCTATGTATGACCGCAGAAGCCGGCCGCCCATAGCGGTTTTCGTCTTATCCAGTACCCAGAGAAGAGAGCCCTTTTTCTGCTTCTCCCGCAGGGTCTCCGTCAGCTCCAGATTGCGCCTGGAGGAGGAATCTAACAGCATGAACTTACTGGTCAGATAGGGGATAATGTGCCGGATGTGCTCCAGAGAATTTTTCTGGGTCTCATTCAGATACTGCATCAGGGCGCCTGCGGCGATGGTGCCGCATGGAAAATCATCCAGCCCCAGGCCGATCAGTGTATTTAAGTGAAAATGCCTGGTCAGTGCTTTTTTACAGTTATTATCATCAAACATGTGGGAATCCAGAGGATAGACCGCCATTCCCAGGCGATCTCTTAAATCTCCGATATCCATGCCGCTGACCAGAAAGGGTTCGTTGCACACCAGTTCCGAGGGAGCGTAGCGCATCATCTCGTCCTTCAGCTTCTGTAAATCCTCCACCTCGGTTACGTAATATTCTCCGGTGGAAACGTCACAGGCGGAAATCCCGATCCGTCCGGAAAGATAGGCCACACACATCAGGAAATTATTCTGATTGTCCTTGAGAGCCTGGGCGTTGGTGACAGTTCCCGGCGTCACAATGCGCACCACATCCCGCTTGACCAGACCCTTGGCTAACTTGGGATCCTCCAGCTGCTCGCAGATGGCCACCTTATAGCCCTTGCTGACCAGCTTATTCAGATATCCCTCCACCGCGTGGTATGGAATGCCGCACATGGGCGCCCGTTCCTCCAGTCCGCAGGACTTTCCGGTCAGGGTCAGATCCAGCTCCTTAGAGACGGTCAGGGCGTCGTCAAAGAACATTTCATAGAAATCGCCCAGGCGGTAAAACAAAATACAATCCTTATATTCTTCTTTTGTCAGCAGATACTGCTGCATCATCGGCGTCATTTCAGCCATTCTCTTCTGCCACCTGTTCTCCCATGTAATAAAATCCCAGGCATTCCACCAGACGGACCATGACCAGCTTCCCGATCAGATCCTCCGTACCCGGAAAATGAACCAGAGTATTATTGGACATTCTGCCTGTCATCAGGCGCTCATCCTGTCCGTTTTGCTCCTCCACCAGTACCTCCACGGTCTGCCCGGCGTACTGCCGGATGCGGTCTCTGGAAACCTCCTGAACCTTCTGCAGTACCAGGTCAAAGTGCTTTTTGACCACCTCCTCCGGCACCTGATTGGGCATGGACGCGGCTGGCGTCCCGGTGCGTTTGGAGTAAATAAAGGTAAAGGCATTATCATACTGCACCTTTTCGATTACATCAATGGTGTCCATCACGTCCTCGCAGGTCTCCCCCGGAAAGCCTACGATGATATCTGTGGAAATGGCCATGTCGGGAATTTTCTCCCGGATTCTGGCCGCCAGCTCCAGATAGGATTCCTTTGTATAAACCCGGTTCATGGCTTTCAGAATCCTGGTGGAACCGGACTGTAAGGGCAGATGCAGATGACGGCAGATTTTTTTTGATTTTGCAATCACATCGATCAGTTCATCGGATAAATCCTTGGGGTGGGAGGTCATGAAACGGATGCGTTCCAGGCCCTCAATCTGCTCCACCCGCTCCAGCAACTGAGCGAAGGTGATGGGCTGCTCCAGATTTTTGCCATAGCTGTTTACGTTCTGTCCTAACAGCATGATCTCCACCACACCGTCCGCCACAAGAGCCTCAATCTCCGCGATAATATCCTCGGGCTTTCGGCTGCGCTCTCTTCCACGAACATAGGGCACAATACAATAGGTACAGAAATTATTACAGCCAAACATGATATTGATGCCGGATTTAAAGGGATATTTGCGCTCCACCGGCAGATCCTCCACGATCTGATCCGTGTCCTTCCAGATGTCAATGATCATACCGCCCTGATTCTCAAACATGGAATTTAAAAGCTCCGGAAACCTGAAAATATTGTGGGTGCCAAAAATCAGGTCTACGAAGCGGTAGCTTTTCTGAAGCTTTTCAATGACGGTGGGCTCCTGCATCATGCAGCCGCAGAGGGCGATCTTCATCTGCGGATTGAGCCGTTTATAGCGCTTCAGCTCCCCCAGTCTGCCGTACACCCGCTGATTGGCGTTGTCCCGGACAGTGCAGGTGTTATAAATGACAAAATCCGTCTGTTCCGTCTCCACAATCTCGTAGCCCACCAGCTGCAGAATGCCCGTCAGCTTCTCACTGTCCCTGGCGTTCATCTGACAGCCGAAGGTGACCACGCAGCAGCCCGGCTTTCGCCCCAGGCTTTGGGTCAGCGCCGCCACATGCCGCTTTACCTTCGCCATGAAATAATACTGGCGCTCGGTCTCATCTGCGGGAATGGGGGCGGAAATATCAATATTTGCAATCAGGCCGGCGACTTCGTCGGCGTTCTCTTTATTTACATATACTGCCATGTAATGCTTCCTTTTTCGTTCAGTTTCTTCTCTGCGAAGTCCACAGGCAGTGAACTTCAAAAATCGTATATCATTTTAATGTCAACAGGTCGAAATTGCAAGCCTTATTTCAAAGTCCGCATAAAACGCAGATTTACGATAGGAAAAAAGAGTTCCTCATTTTTTGTTGTAACCGGAGACGATTTATAAAAACAAAATTGAGAGCTTGCTTTTTATACTGACAGAGATTAAAATGAGACTCGATTACGCAGCGGACATGTCCGCTGCAAAGATATCACTATATATAAAAGGACGCGTATCACACTATGAACACAAGTGATTTCTATTTTGATCTTCCAAAAGAGCTGATTGCCCAGGATCCTCTTGAGGACCGGGCGGCCTCCAGGCTTCTGGTACTTGACCGGGAAACAGGGGCCGTACAGCACAGGCAGTTTCGCGATATTCTGGAGCTGCTGCTGCCCGGAGACTGCCTGGTGTTGAACGATACCAGGGTCATTCCAGCCAGACTTTATGGCAATAAGACAGATACCGGAGCAGCCATAGAACTGCTCTTACTAAAACGCATGGAAAATGACGTCTGGGAATGCCTGGTAAAGCCCGGCAAAAAGTGTCGCACAGGGGCACGCTTTACCTTCGGTGACGGCAGACTTTGCGCGGAGGTGGTGGAAACAAAAGAGGACGGCAACCGCCTGATTCACTTCGAATATGAAGGAATCTGGGAAGAAGTGCTGGACGCTTTGGGCGAAATGCCCCTGCCGCCTTATATTACTCACAAATTGAAAGACAGGGATCGTTACCAGACTGTATACGCTGTTCATGAGGGCAGCGCCGCTGCTCCTACGGCAGGACTGCATTTTACGAAGGAACTGCTTGCCGAGGTGGAGCAAAAGGGTGTAAAGCTTGCTTTTGTGACCCTTCATGTGGGACTTGGCACCTTCCGGCCGGTCAAGGTGGAGGATGTGACCAAGCACCACATGCACAGCGAGTATTACGAGGTATCGGAAGAGACTGCAAAGCTGGTGAACGATACAAAGGCTGCCGGCGGCCGTGTCATCTGTGTGGGCACCACCAGCTGCCGTACCATCGAGAGTGCAGGCACGGAGGATGGAATTCTGATGCCGGGCTGCGGCAATACAGAGATTTTCATCTACCCCGGGTATCAGTTTAAGCTGATGGACGGCCTGATCACCAATTTTCATCTGCCGGAAAGTACCCTTGTGATGCTGGTCAGCGCCTTTGCTGGAAAGGATCATGTGCTGGCGGCTTATGAGGAAGCGATCAGAGAAAAATACAGGTTCTTTTCTTTTGGAGATGCCATGTATATTGCATAATGAAAACCCCAGTGCAGCAACACTGGGGTTTTCATTTTAGCCGTTTAGATGAATTACTGCAGCGCCGCCTCTCCGCTTTCCTGTGCCGCATCAAACAACTGCACCTTCGAAGCCGTTCCGTCCTCGTCCATCCAGATGAGGCACGCTCCCCCAATCTGAATATCCTCCACTGTCACGATATTCTTTGTCCTGTAAGGCACAATCTGCGCGGTCTCAGCCACCACATAAGCTCTTCCATCAGTAGCCGTGATGACCACATTTCCCTCCGCATTCTCCTCAATGGAGGCTACCACCGCATACTGAGGCACCGCGCTGTCCGCCGGGATATTCACAATCACCGCATAAGGCGTGGTCTGAGGAGGCAGAGACAGTGTCATCTCCTGACCAAGATAGGCCTCAAAGCTTCCGATTTCCACATCCTCCAGGGCAACAGGGTATCCTGTGGAAGCATCCAGCACCAGAGTATTCTCCGTATCAATGATCAGCTCGATTTCTCCGGCAGAGGAATTGCCGGACTGATTGTTCACCACAATAGTGCTCTGATCAACCCATACCTCTGAAATCACGCCGTAAATCCTCACAGGGGCGTCCCACTCTGCCTCCATACCGCTCTCCCCGGATGTTACCTCTTCATTTCCTGTTTCCATGCCATTCTCCGAATTTTCTTCGTTGTCTGTATCTGTTTCCGTTTCTGTCTGATCTTTTTCCGTCAGCACGATTTCCATTTGTTCAGTCTCTGTCTGCTCCTCGTCTGTCTGCGTATTTGAGCAGCCGGAAAGGGACAGCGCCAGCAGCAAAGAGCAAATGATCACACGTTTTCTTTTCATAACGTTCCTCCTTTATTTCATGATTAAAGCGACAAAAGGGTCGTTGCGGTCTCCAAGGTCATAAATGCGAATGTAAGCATTCGATTTCTGACCTTTTGTCCCTTGTATCATTTCATACATTTTCAGTTACAATCATAAAGACGACGTCAGGTTAGCTTTATTACAATTATCATACAGAAAATAAAGGCGGCTGTCTCCTTGAACCCAAAGCCACAGCCGCCTTTCAAATCATAACTGCCTTCCCCTCTCAGACAAAAATGACAACCCATTCACAAGTTGCGGTCAAAATCTGATGAAGGAAAGATACCTGGTACCCTGGAAAGTCAGATTTCCTTCATCCCCTTCCACCAGCATTCCATATTCCGACCCGGCCACCGCAAGCTCCATCCGGTCTCCGCTCTCCACCTGAAAGGTCGCAAAATAATCCGTGGCGGAGGTCCCGTAATAGCCATGGGTTCCTGTCACATCCCCTGCATGGGCGTGATGCTGATGACGCACATCCATACGCTTGCTCACTACCGTCGCCCGCACCGTCAGCCTTGGGGAATGATTATTCTTATTCCATGTGCTGACGCCTCTGACAGCGGCTGCCACGAAGGTGCCAATGACGAACACAAACACAATGATAAACATGACCTCAAACAGGCCGGTTCCAAAGATGATTCCCATACTCTCGCCCTCTCATTTTGCGGAAGACTTCTCCTGTGCCAGGCATCAAAAACAGCGGCGGTTCCAAGATATTCCGAAAGTTATTATAAATGATCATGTGAGATCTGTAAAGGAGCGTAACCTTTAAGATTTCCTTAAGGATTATTCATTTCAATACCGCAAGCTGACTGCTTACAGCGTAAGCAATAAAGCTGTTCAGGCTCATTTCATGTTCATTCGCATAGATAGCGGCTTCTCTGTGGAGTTCCGGGGAAATCCGTACATTAAAGCTGCCCTTGTAAGCCTTTTCCGGCTCGATTCCCTTCTCCTCACACAATGAAAGATAATCGTCAATTGCCGTATGGAAATCCTGAATCAACTCCAATGCAGTCGTACCTTCATAGGAGATCAAGGCACGCACTCCCATGACTTTTCCATAAAATAATCTGTCATTTTCAGAAAACTCAACACTTCCAGTATAACCTTTGTAATTCATGGTATTACTCATATTAAGCCCTCCTCTTCCAACTTTTCAATTAACTGCTTCACCTGGTATACTTTTAATTCTTTTCCAGGATGAGGCTTGTGCATCATGATCGGTGACCTGTCTTTACTCATGAATATAATTCGTGAACCACTTGTTTTTCCTTTATCTAAACATGTATATCCCAGATACTTTAATAAAGTTTCCGCTTCATCAAATGTGAAATCCTTTGGTTTCGCCTTTAGTCTATTCATCATTATATTCTGCCTTTCTGCGAAAGGCACCGATGGGGTTATGAAACAGC
>JAJPYH010000174.1 GCA_021205045.1 Lachnospiraceae bacterium
GTTCGATGAACATCTGTTCTTTTTGGTTGTCTAAAAATCGGAATTTCCTATAAAGAAATTTTAGAGCCAGAATTACTGGCTCTTTTCTTTTGCCAGATCACCGGAACTCAAATAGCTTGTAAACCGGGATATCCAGCGCCTTGGCGATACTGAAAATCACATCAAGCGACACTGCACAGTCACTGTTTTCAATCCTCGACATATGAGTCCGGCTTACATTCACCATTTCTGCGAGCTGTATTTGGGATAAATGCCGCTCTTTCCTGTAATAAGCAATATTCAATCCGAGTTTCTGGTATTCGCTGCTGTGTTCTCTTTCCATAAGCTTAATCTCCTTTAGGTATAGCTTATGAAAATAATGCTCAAATTACGACAACGCGTACAATCACTAATGTTATATTGCAAGTTGCATTTTCTGCGTGTGAATGATATTATGTAACAAGTTAAACAAAGCAAAGGACACATGAAGTGGATTCCCAAGGCAAAAAAATCTGATAAGTGATCGATTGATCGAATTACGTAAAAAACGCGGCTTATCACAACGGGCATTGGCATACCAGCTGCAGCTAATCGGTGTTGATATAGATAAAAACGTGATTACGCGGCTAGAAACCAATAAGCGGCGCGTCACCGACATGGAATTACAAGCTTTCTGTCGCGTCCTACATGTCGGCTACGAAGATTTGATTGAAGATATGCAGTAAAAACCTTCTCTATTATGCATCCTTAAGGAGTATTTATATGGGCGTTAAGAAAAATCCAAATGTCAATCTGAAAGATATCCTCCTGCAGAGTATCCCTTATGACCAGGAGTTTACAACGAAAGATATCGTGGCAATTTTAGAAAAAGAAAAGGGCATCGTCTGCAGCAGGAATTATTCGGAGAGCAATTTGCACAGCATATGGCATCAGCTGCAGGCTACTGGCATAGACAATCTCTGAATATTTTTCCTCGGATTTTCCCTTTCTATATGCGGCAAAAATCCGAACATAATCGGATACATTTTTCCTTATGTATCTTTCTAAGCTCGGCCGACTTCCGTTAAAAGAACCCAGGACCTTTGAAAACTTTGATAAGAACGGATTCAGTTTCCCATTTCAAAACAATCTCAATGATTGGCAGGAAATAATTTCAAAAATCGTTCGGAGTCATTGACTAAATCGTCCGATTCTGATATGCTAATATTAGAAATCCAGAAAGGAGGCGAGCCATATGTCCATTACAGCAACAGAACTAAAAGCGAATCTCGGAAAGTATCTGCTCCTGGCGGCTACAGAAGATATATTCATTACCCGCAACGGCAAAACGATTGCCAAACTGACTTCTCCGTACCAGAACAAGCTCGATATTGTAGACTCCCTTTATGGCAGTATCCCAGCGGATGTTACGTTGGAGGAAGCCTGGGAAGAACGGCTGGATCGTATATGAAAGCACTGATCGACACCTGTGTTGTGATAGATTTTCTCCAGCGCCGGGAGCCATTTGATAAGGATGCCGTTCAAATCATGCGGCTGGCTGCGATGAACCAGATCTCCGGCTGCATCACTGCGAAATCCGCCACGGACATCTACTATCTGAATCGCAGAGCAACACACAGTGATAAGGAAAGCAGGTTAAAGCTGAACCAGTTCCTTACGATCATCGGGTTACTGGATACCTCGGCAGAGGACATTTTCCACGCCATTTCATCTGACACCTCCGATTTTGAGGATGCGGTCATGATAGAAACGGCTCGTCGTTCCGGTATGGATTGCATTATTACCCGCAATCAAAAGGATTATGAGAAATCTCCTGTGACAGTTTATTCCCCGACAGAATTTCTCCAGCTTTTGAAGGACGATACGATCTGATACTCATCGTCAGGATTGAATTACACAATAAACGGGAAAAAGCTGTCTCCTGTAAACAATACAAGAGACGGCTTCTTCCGTTCACTATTCTATTTTCGTACAAATAATCTTTCTTTCGCAGCATTCAATAAGATTATTATCACATCCAGCGTAATCTGGAAACCTCTTTGCACAGCCCCATGTGTATCATCGGGCAAGGGGGAATTTAATCCCCCTCTCACACTACCGTATGTGCCGTTTGGCATACGGCGGTTCAACATACCTTCAAAGCATGACACTCCCAGTAATAATCGTAGCAACTCACAAGTCCTACTTGTGCCAGCTTCTCCTTGGATATTGCACTTACCACACAAACCTTAGTCACTATCCATTGATAGTGGTCTTCCATGTATGAATGGTCATGTGTTCCTGATCTGCTAATCCATCCCTTCTATTTGTTTGAAGGGTTCTCGGGCCTTTCTATTGCCCGAAAATAGGGACTTTTCGAAGATTACCACGCGGCCGGACTGCGCTTATAATTTCCTGATCAAAATCCCCCCCCGGAATCGTGCCAGAAACAGGCTTTGTCAGCAACGTTGACACCAACGCTGACATCAACTGTATTTTGACAGGATGGAATAATTCCCGCCTTTATGGAAATATATATGAGACCACACCGCTGCATTCATTTCTGAATGAAAAAAGGAACCCCATTTCCGGGGTTCCCCCAGGGCGCAGACCGGATTTGAACCGGTGCATACTGGTGTTGCAGACCAGACGGCTCAGGCGCTGGAATGCCTGAAAATAAAGGATTTTTGAGGGGTTCCGATGGAGCTGTTACATTGTGGTTACAGTATCCTGAAAAAATCACCTTTTTTCATGCGCTTTTCAGCCAACACATATCTCTTTCTCGCACGCCACCCTGCACCTTCTCTTAAAGCACGCAATCCCGTACTTATAAATGGTATGATAACCGTCTTTCTTTAACTGATCCGCATAATCATTTTTCTCAATCTGCGCAAAAGCCTCTTTGAGCGCAGTATCAAAGGCCGCGCGGTCAACATATTTGGTTTCGATGATAATGCCGATATCCTCATCTTCAATCTCTATCAGGATATCGCTATAACCATCTCCTGTCTCCCGATTTGATTTCACATACCAACTGCCTTTGAAGCCCAGAATGCCAAGCAGGATGCCATGGTAGAAGTTCTCTTTCGTCGGTTTGCTCACAAAAGTGTCCCTGATGCTCGCAGTCTTATCCAGATACGCTGTAAACAGTTTCTCCGTCTCCGCTGCATTTCCACTCTGCAGTGCATTGCAGAAGGCATTCAGGGTCTCTCCATCTTTCGACACATTCTCCTTAAACATGGTCAGTATCTGCCTGGTAAAGATCCGCCGGATTTCTCTGTTGGGAATAGCCAGCGCATAACTGTCCTCCCCAGCCGTGCCTCGCTGCGTCAGATAACCGGTCATAAACAATACGCTCCACAAATGGTCTGCGGAATCGTACAGGTGATTGTAGATCAGCTCCTCATGAATTTCCTTTGTCACGGTCTCACCGGCGATCAGCGTCTCAATCTCTCCCCTGGTAACCCCGCTCCCCTGCATTTCAATAAAATGCTGGATCACGTCATTTCCACTGGTATTGGACCAGTAGTCCTTTGGTTTCGCGTTCCCATCCGCCGTCAGCTCATCACAGTAATTAATCACATCCCACGGGCAAAAGACATCCGCGTTTCCGAAGCGATAGCCATCATACCATTCCTTTATGGCCTCATATTTTCCCTCCAGGCCGTAAGCCTCCAGCATTTCCCTGACCTCTCTGTCAGTAAAACCAAAATGCTCGTCAAAACGAACGGAGGTAATGGAAAGTACCCGGAGATTATTCAATCCTGTGAATATACTCTCTTTTGCAACACGTAAGCAACCCGTCAGCACAGCGAAATGCAGATAATCGTTCGTCTTAAGCGTCTGATCGAACAGCCCTCTGATCATATCCACCATTTCATTGTAATATCCGTTTTCACTCGCCTTCGCCAGCGGAACATCATATTCATCAATTAAAATAATGACCTTCTGCCCATAATATTTATACAATAATGCGGAAAGCGTTTTCAGACTTCCCTTCAGCGTCGCATCAGCCATAAGAAAGCTTTCCCCGCCGCTGGTATCCACGCAGATCAGCTGCTCATACTGTTTCTTTTCCGGTTCAGTCAGCTTCTCATCCTGTAATAAAAACTGAAACCGCATCGCCTCGTTGCCGATCACATAACGCAAAATCTCACAGGCGGACCTGAAATTTTGTCCGTTCACGCTCTTTAAGCTGATGGAAAGGACCGGGAATTTTCCCATATACGCGTCACAGAGAGCCGTTTCCTTTGCGATTTCCAGTCCGTCAAACAGGGACTTGTCGCAGCCGATTTCAAAAAAAAGATTTCAGCATGCTCATATTCAGGGATTTCCCGAAGCGGCGAGGCCGGGCAAACAGATTCACTTCCCCCCAGGAGTGCAGCAGGTCTCTGATCAGAGCGGTCTTGTCCACATAATAAAAGCCATGTGTGCGGATATCCTCAAAATTCTCAATTCCAATCGGAAGCTTTTTCAGGCCATTCCTATTGTTCATTTTCAGCCGCTCCTTTCCGTCATTCACAATAATCTACGTTATCTCTCTGCTACTCAATTCCCCAATTTTAAATTTCTGTTATCCGTACCCATTGTCTTTATTATACAAAGAAAGAACCCGCCGCGCAAGCCTCTTCTTGCGTCTGTATCCTGCATATCAAAGTCATAGTTACTTTTCACGCATATTTTCGCCACTCTTATATAAGTTGTTGATTTTCAGGGAAAACAACTTTAAAATGTGATACAAACCGCAAATCCAAACGAGGGGTGAAATCTTATGAGCCACGAAATCAATGTCACTGTATTGATCGAAAACACATCAACCAGCACGCTTACCTGCGAACACGGGCTGAGCCTTTTGATCCAATATACCGACAAACAAATCCTGCTTTACTGTCGTCCTGTGCGACAAGAGTAAAATTGCACTTCTCCAACAGCACCTGAATGTACTCTTGCAGGAAGAGCCTGTCTTCCTTGCTAATGGGACAGGTGAAGAAGCTCTCATAAAGGCAGGTGGTGCAGTCAGCAAGATCTGCTTCCTGATACGGACGAACGCGAAACGATTCACGAGTGTTCATTATCTTTCCTCCATTCTGGAATCAGTACGCAGACTGTCCCATGTCGGCGTGGGAACGCCAGCCTTTTTACGCAGTTCTTCAAATCTTGCGTTAAGATACTTCATTTCTTCTACAGCGTGCATAGCATGGTCGCTGACCGAAAGCCGGCCGATGGGTGTTTTATATATGGCAAAGAATATCGCCGCCATAATGGGGCGCTTTGGCCCTGAAAACCACTTTTCGTCTCCAGCGGGGAGAATTGGGATGCCGAGCTTTTGCAGTACAGAGTAGCCTTCTAAATCAGCATCCAAAATAGCTTTTCGTTGTCTGTGCGTGGCCTTCGGCAAGTGGCCGTCAGTGACATGGGCAACATAACCTTCACATGGAACCATTTCTGATGATACTCTCGGTCCATATGCTCCGTCCCCGGCAGGCGCACCCGTTTGATGTTGGCAAACAGCACCCAGTCGAGAAAACAGGTATCGAACACTGCCAGCACGATCATGTAGCCGTATACGAACAGAAGCCCATCTACAAAGGTTTCCGCTCCCGCTATATGGGCCATCCACGCAAACAGGAACAGAAATGCGATGACAGCGACGCTTTTCCGAAGAATTGTGAAGAATGTCATCCGTTCTTTTACTGCTTCCTTGTGCTGTGAGGAATAGTATTGCGCCTGAATTTCCGGCGGATAATCGCCAATGAAGGACACAGGGTTGACCAGCAGCATTCCAAAAATAGACACGCCAAATAGAGCGCACATCACAATGCATTCGAGAATATAGACGGAAACGCTCATTGGTCACGCCCCTTCCGGCAGGTGAAGCAAGCTATGGATTTCACAGTGCTAAACTCTACTGCCTCATACTGCTGTTCCAGGCGCTGTTTCAGACTGCCCGCTGTTTCATAGGGTGGAGTGAAGAACCCCTTCGGCTCATAGAGATGCCGGATGAACCAATCTGTCCGGGCAGTTTCCCCGGCAACGTAAAAACAACCGCAGAAACAGCCGCCGGGCTTTAAGACCCGGAACACCTCCCGATAAGCCGCTTCTTTATCGGGAAAAGCATGAAATCCATTGAGAGAAAGTACGATGTCAAAGTTGCCGTCCGGGAAGGGCAAATTTCCCACATCCCCCTGCTGAAAGCGGACATGGGTCAGCCCGTCCCGTTTCGCCCTTTTTTGCGCACGGGACATCATGTCCTCGGAATAATCCAGACAAGTGATGCTTGCATCAGGCAGTTTTTGATAGACCGGCATGGTCAGCACGCCGGTGCCCACCGGCACCTCCAGCAACGAACCGGAGAAATCCTCCGGAATACCGGAAAGCGCACGGAGCAGATACTCATCGGTTTCTGTCTGCCCCATATCCCACACCAGTCTGCATATGGCTTTGCCCAACAGGGTAGAACAAGTGATCATGCCATCATAGAGAGTTGCTTCTTTGCCCAATGCTTGATATGCGGATTTAATTTCCTCGTGTTTGTTCATGCCATTTTCTCCCCTTCATTAGTCGTTAGCCTTGGCTAACTTATATTGTAACAGATACTAATGGAAAAATCAATGCAGAACCTGCGCGATTATGCACCAAATTAAACATTACTGGGTGACGACATATCGCAAAGCTACGGAACCTGTCACCGACAGCTTCCTTCGCATTCCAGCCTGCCTAAAGCTTTTCAGTATTTCATTGTCATTGTGATTTCGGATTACTGTTATCAGGAAGCTTGTATTTACTGTTTTTTGACCCAGAGGAGGGTGTCGGAGCGAAAGCGTTTGAAATTATTTTCGCTCTCCTTATTGCTGCTTTAAAAAGAAAAAGATAATGGAAGAACACCAGTCATCTGTATGGTACAATGATAAGGAAGGATATTGGTATTGTTGTCTGCCGGATGACACAAAGAAAAATGGGTGGCGCAATGTCAAACGCTTGTAGACTATACAAAGTCTGAGGATGGTGATCGCTGGCTGCCCCTGACGTCTAAAGCTAAGGAAATTATTGCAAGAGTCAAGGCCATCAACAGGCAGTACAGGGAAAACAGATTCTGACTGCTTTGAATGTAGATGACCTGGAAAAAGCAACAACGTGAGACATCTGCGTGAGAAAGATGCGCAGATCAACATGTGAGGAAATGAATGATCGCCGCGTAAAAGCCGCTACGTGAGATACGTGAGATGAAAAAACAGGATTTTCAGGCAAAGAGAAAGCTCAGAAAGCCTTATTTTAAAGGATTTCTGAGCCTTTCACACTGGCTGCGGAAGAAGGGACTTGAACCCTCAAGGAGTAACCTCCACACGGACCTGAACCGTGCGCGTCTGCCAATTCCGCCACTTCCGCATTTGCGCTTCCCGCATTTCTGCGTTCCGCGAACAAATGGTACTATAACAGAAACTCCAGCTTCCGTCAAGTACCTTTTTGAAAAAATTTTTATTTTTTTCGACCGGCTCTTTGACGGCTTCCACAAAATCCTTCAGTCTCGGATCAGTATGCCTTCACCTTGGTCCACAGATCCGCGAAATACTGCTTGATCTCGCTGGTCTGGTAGCGGAAGCACTCGTTCAGCGGATTGGTCATATCCGGAGCATAGGAGGAAATTCCCGCATAGTCTTCCTCCAGCATGGTCTCATAGGCCTCCGTGACCGGCGAGGTATAGCCCACCTCCGCGGTGTTGGCGGTGGCGTTGTCCACATCCAGCATGAAATTGATGAACTCATGGGCCAGATCCACCTGCTCGGAATCCTTCATAATCACCATGCAGTCAAACCATTCGTTGGTGCCCTCTGCAGGCTGATAGAAGCCCATATCCTCATTCTCTGACATGATATAGGCCGCGTCGCCGGAATAAACGATGGCAATGGATTTATTGCCGGAAACCATGTTGTCGATGACGTCGTCGCCGGCATAGATGGGATCCATCAGGTCTCTCTGCTCAATCAGCCACTGATAGGCCTCGTCGATCTCGTCCGTATTGTCCGTGTTCATGGAATAACCCAGGGCCTTTAAAGCGATCATAAAGGAGTCTCTCTCGGAGTCATACATATAGATGTCGCCCGCGTATTTGGTATTGCGCAGAAGCTCCCAGCCATCCGCCAGATCGGCCTCGTCCACCACCGTGGTGTCATAGAGAATGCCCACGGTTCCATAGAAATAGGGAACGCTGTATTCATTCTCCGGGTCGAAGTCCTGCCCCATGACGTCCTGATTAAGATTCACGCTGTTGGGGATTTTGTCCCAGTCAATTTCCTGCAGGTAATCCTCCTTGATCAGGCGCTCAATCATATAATCAGAAGGAATCAGCACGTCGTAGGACTCGCCGCTTAAAATCTTCGTGTACATGGACTCGTTGGAATCAAAGGTCTCGTAGACCACGTTACAGTCAAATTCTTTTTCAAACTGAGTCAGCAGGCTGGTGTCCATATACTCTCCCGCGTTATAAACCTTCAGGGTGGCCTTGCCGCTGCTGTCGCAGCCGGAAAGCATCAGGGCGGTCAGCCCCGCGGCGGCCATGACGGCCAGTAATTTCTTTTTCATAATCAGTGTCCTCCTCTTCCCACGTTCATGACGCGGTTTTTTATATGTGTTTTATTACATACGGGATTTACCCGATTTGCTTTTCAGAGCATCCTCCGGCAAATTCCCGCACAGTCCTTTTTCCGATCCGGGTTGTTTCATCCGAAAGGCCGTTCAAAAGCATTACGCCAGCTCTTTTGCTTCCTTCTGTGCCTGTGCGGCGCTCTTCCGGCGCTTCTTCATCACTGTTGGCACTACGTTGGCGATCACCAGCAGCACCATGATCACCAGGATCACAATGGTGGACAGGGCGTTGATGGTGGGGTTGGTGCGCTTGGTCATATTGTACACAATGATGGAAATATTTTTCACCCCGTTGCCGGTCACAAAGTAGGAAATCACAAAGTCGTCGAAGGACATGGTGAAGGCCAGCAGCACCCCCGCGAAGATTCCATCCTTGATCATGGGCAAAATCACCTTATATAGTGCCTGCCAGGGCGTGGCTCCCAGATCCATGGCGGCGTTGGCCAGATTGGGATTTAAGGAGCGCACCTTGGGGTACACGCTGGTGATCACATAGGGCGTACAGAAGGAAATATGGGCCAACAGCATGGTCATATAGCCCTTTTCTATTTTTAAGGAGGAAAATAAAATCATCAGGCCGATGGCGGTCACAATATCCGGGTTCATGATCGGAATATTGTTGATATTGATGATCAGCTCCTTTATCACCTTTTTATTCTTCGACAGGCCGATGGCGGTGGCGGTGCCCAGGATGGTGGAAATCACGGTGGACAGCAGGGCGATGGTGATGGACACATACACCGCGCTCATAATCTCCGCATCCGCAAACAACTCCTGATACCACATCAGGGAAAAGCCGGTAAATTTCGTCAGCGACTTGGACGAATTAAAGGAAAAAAACATGGTCACAAAAATGGGCAGATACAGAAAGAGGAAGCAAATGACGATGTAAATTACGCCCGGCAGACTTTTTTTCTTTTTCAAAGCTCTTCCTCCTTATCCTCCTGGTCTAATCTGCGCATCAGAGTGATGGCCACCAGGATCACAGCCGTCAATATCAGGGAAAGGGCGCTTCCGAAGTTCCAGTTGCCCACGGAAATAAACTGATTTTCAATCAGGTTGCCGATCAGGGTGTACTGTCCGCCTCCCAGAAGCTTTGGAATGACGAAGGTGGAAATGGAAAGCAGAAAGGTCACAATCACGCCGTTAAGTACTCCCGGAATGGACAACTTGAATATCACCTTCGTAAAGGTCTGAAAGGGTGTGGCGCCCAGATCCTCGGCCGCCTCAATCAGAGATTTGTCGATTTTGCTCAGGGAGGTATGAATGGGAATCACCATAAAGGGCAGGAAATCGCTGACCATGCCGATGATGACCGCAAAATTGGTGTACATCAGGGTCACAGGCTCCAGCCCCAGGGCCTGCAGGATGCTGTTGATGATGCCGTTGTCGGACAGAATGCTGATCCAGGCGTAGGTGCGCAGCAGGGTGTTGATCCACATGGGAATGGTCACCAGCAGAATCAGACTGCTCTGGATTCTCTCCTCAAAGCGGCAGATATTGTAGGCCAGGGTATAGCCCAGCACCAGGCAGATGCCCACGGTGATCAGGCCGATCTGCAGGGATTTGACGAACACCTGCACATAGATGGGCTCCGCGAATTTGGCGAAATTTTCCAGGGTAAACTGGATATTGACCAGGGTATTGCCCCCGGTAGTCACAGAATAAATGGCGATCAGCAGCATGGGAATGACGATCATTAAAAAGGACCAGACCATGTAAGGACGCACCATTTTTGTGTAGTGTTTCATAGAATAACCTCCTCACATCGGGTACATTACATGAATGCCTTCCGGCTCGATGCTCAGCCCCACTTTGTCCTCCACTTCAAACTGACGGGTAGTCTGTACCAGATACTTCCGGTACCGGGTCTCCACCTGCAGTTCATAGTGAACGCCCTTGAACACCACGGATTTCACCACGCCGGAAATCATTCCCTGGTCCGGCTGGGTCAGCAGGAAATCCTCCGGACGGATGACCACCTCCACAGGCTCATTTTCCTTAAAGCCCTTATCCACGCACTCAAAGTCCCGGCCGTCGAAGCTGACCAGGCAATCCCGTCTCATGACGGCTCCGCCGATGATGTTGGAGGCACCGATAAAGCCCGCCACAAAGCGGTTCTCCGGCTCATTGTAAATATCCTCCGGGGTGCCGATCTGCTGGATCACGCCCTCATTCATGACCACCACCGTGTCGGACATGGACAAAGCCTCCTCCTGGTCATGGGTCACAAAGATGAAGGTGATGCCCACCTCCTCCTGAATCTTTTTGAGCTCCGTCTGCATTTCCTTGCGCAGCTTGGCGTCCAGCGCCCCCAGCGGCTCATCCAGCAGCAAAACCTTTGGCTCATTGACCAGCGCTCTCGCTATGGCCACACGCTGCTGCTGCCCGCCGGAGAGAAGGGTCACATCCCTGTCCTCGAAGCCCTCCAGACCCACCAGCTTTAAGGTCCCGCTGACCTTGGCGTCGATGATTTTGGGGTCCACCTTTTTGATTTTCAGGCCGAAGGCCACATTGTCATGGACATTCAGAAAGGGAAACAGGGCGTAATTCTGAAAAACGGTGTTGACCTCCCGCTTGTAGGCCGGCACCTTTGATATATCAATTCCGTTGAATAAGACCTCGCCCCCGGTGGGCTCCTCAAAGCCCCCGATAATGCGCAGGGTGGTGGTCTTGCCGCAGCCAGAGGGGCCTAAGAGGGTGAGGAATTCGTTCTGGTGAATATTCAGGTTGATGCCCTTTAATACCTGCTGGTCCCCGAAATTATGGGTCAGATTTTTTAACTCGATGATCACATTATTCATAATATACCTCTCAAATCACTTCTCTATATCATGGCGGCGCAGCAGCCTGGGTCCTTAGTACGGCTCTTTAGCAACGCATCTCAAATTCATAAAAAAAATCATGGCGGCGCAGCAGCCTGGTTCCTTAGTATGGCTCTCTAGCAACGCATCTCAAATTCACATAAAAACCGCTTCTCAGCCCCTTAAAAGCTCGGCGGACAACTGACCCACAGAAGCTTCGCCCCCGTGCCCGATGTCAGATAATGCCGGTATTTGGCCGCAAAATAAAAGGACTCTCCCGCTCTGACCTTAAATGTTCTGGAGCCGATGTGCAGATCCGCGCTGCCGCTCAGCAGATACCCAAACTCCTCGCCCTCGTGAGGATCCAGGGCTTCCGTCCGGCCGCCCTTCTCAATGGTCACCAGAATGGGCTCCATGCTGTTCTTCTGCGCGTTGGGAATGACCCACTGGATCACATTGCCCCGCTCCTCGTCGATCTTTTCAAAATAATCCGTCTTCTTGAAGACGATCTGCGTGTCCTCCGAATCGCTGAAAAACTCCTTCAGATCCGTCCCCAGACAGGTCAGAATATCCGTCAGCGTGGAGATGGACGGCGAGGTCAGATTCCTCTCCAGCTGGGAAATAAATCCCTTCGACAGCTCCGCCCGGTCCGCCAGCTCCTCCTGCGTCAGATTCTTCATCAGGCGCAGCTCCTTGATTTTTCCTCCGATGTCCATGCGTTCACCCGCTTTACCGCGCTATAAATCATTTCGCTTTAACGTGCTGAAATGCTTTCTTTTTATCGCGCTGAAATACCTTCACTTTCATGTGCTGAAATGCTTTCACTTGATTGTCCTGAGACGCTTCCGCTTTACCGCGCTAAATAATTCTAAACTTGGTTAAGGTGTCAAAAGTAGTGTTTTGCTATGAATCACCTTCTAAACGTGCTA
>JAJPYH010000073.1:0-3599 GCA_021205045.1 Lachnospiraceae bacterium
GAGAAGAAACTCAATACCCTGAAACCTGCACAGTTTCATTTATGGTGGTGCCAAGCGCGCGGGCATGGGGGTTTTGGAAGACAGAACTGACAGCGGACAGACGTGTGCTGTAAATGGCTGCTTTAAATGGGCTATGGAAACGGTTGACATTTTACCGGAAATGTGTATACTACTAAAGGGCACGTTACTATGCTAACCAATTAGCACTGCAACGCGCTAAATCACAAACCAATGCCATGCAGTCTATAATGTTAATGTAATCTGCATTTTGTGAGCGACATTATACACAGGCTGACGGATATATTTCTGAAAGGTACCATTATGAATTTGAATATATTGCATACCCCGGAGGGCGTGAGAGACCTTTACGGGGCGGAGCTGAGGCGCAAACATCAGGTGGAGACAGCGGTGCGCGGCACCATTGACAGCTTCGGTTATGAACCCATAGAGACGCCCACCTTTGAGTTTTTTGATGTATTTTCCAGAGAAGTGGGCACCACGCCCAGCAAGGATTTATATAAGCTTTTTGACAAGGATGGGAACACTCTGGTGCTGCGGCCTGATTTCACGCCCTCCATTGCCAGATGCGCGGCCATCTATTTTATGAAGGATTCCGCACCTCTGCGTCTGTCCTACGAGGGAAAGACCTTCGCCAATGTAAAGAGCCTCCAGGGAAAGCTGCAGGAAGTGACCCAGATGGGGGCGGAGCTGATACAGGATGGCTCTGTTCAGGCGGACGCGGAGATGATTATTCTTGTGGTATCGGTGCTGAAAGCCTGCGGCCTTGAGAATTTTCAGATTTCCGTAGGGCATATGGAGTATTTCAAAGGGCTCTGCGAGGAGGCGGGACTGGACCGCGACACGGAGATTGCCCTTCGGGAAGCCATTTCCGCCAAGAATATTTTCGCGGCTGAGGAGCTGTTGGCGCCCTTTTCCATTTCGGAGGATGTGAAACAGGCCTTATTGAAGGTGACGGATCTGTTCGGCTCTGTCATGGATCTGGGGCTGGCAAGGGAGCTTGCCCATAATGCCCGCTCCATCGCGGCGTTAGACAGGCTGAAGGCATTGTCGGAAATTCTGAAGGCCGGCGGTGTTGACCGATATGTTTCCTATGATCTGGGACTTCTGAGTAAATATCATTATTATACAGGGATTATTTTCAAGGCATATTCCTATGGCGCGGGAGACGCCATTGTGAAAGGCGGGCGTTACGACCAGCTGCTCCACTATTTTGGAAAGGACGCGCCGGCTGTGGGCTTTGCGGTGGTTGTGGACGATGTGATGGAAGCGCTGGATTATCAGAAGGCGGCGATTCCTGCGGCGGAGGAAGCAGTAACACTGTCGTATCATAATGAGGAAACCTATCTGAAGGCTCTGGCGGAGGCTGCGGTGCTTCGCGGCCAGGGAAGGCGCGTAGTATTGACCGGGGAGGTGTCCAAATGAGTTCTGACAGATATCTGACATTCGCCCTGGGCAAGGGCCGCCTGGCGGACAAAGCACTTTCCATGTTAAATCAGATCGGGATTACCTGCCGGGAGATGGAGGACAAAAACTCCCGGAAGCTGATTTTCGTCAATGAAGAGCTGAAGGTGAGATTTTTTCTGGCCAAAGGGCCGGATGTGCCCACTTATGTGGAATATGGGGCCGCAGATCTGGGAGTGGTAGGCAAGGACACCATCCTGGAGGAAAACAGAAGAGTATACGAGGTTCTGGATCTGGGCTTTGGCGCCTGCAGGATGTGTGTCTGCGGGCCGGCCGAGGCAAAACCGCTTCTGGAAAATCATGAGAGGATCCGGGTGGCCACCAAGTACCCGAATATTGCCCGGGATTATTTCCATAATAAAAAGAATCAGACAGTGGATTTGATTAAGCTCAATGGCTCTGTGGAGCTGGGGCCGCTGGTGTCGCTGTCGGATGTGATTGTGGATATCGTGGAGACGGGCTCTACCCTGAAGGAAAATGGGCTGGTGGTGCTGGAGGAGATCTGCCCGCTGTCAGCAAGGCTGATTGTGAATCAGGTGTCCATGCAGATGGAGGCGGAGAGAATCCGGGGACTGGTGAGGGAGCTGTCGAAGGTTACGAAAGAGTCACGTAAAGACGCATAATCTGTTTCGCAGCTTTATGATGGAAATTACAATTTTATTAAAAGAATTGCTTACAATAAGAAAGTAAGGAGTTTAATAGAAAATATGAAAACGATTACACTTACCGAGGAGAGCCGTAAGAATCTGCTGAACACGCTTTTGAAGCGCAGTCCAAACAATTACGGCAGCTATGAGAAGACGGTTCAGGATATTATTGCACAGGTGCGTGAGAAAGGGGATCAGGCCCTTTTTGAGCTGACGAAGAAATTTGACGGTTGTGATATCAATCAGGCAAATATCCGTGTGACTGCTCAGGAGATTGATGAGGCTGTGGCAGCGGTGGATCCGGAACTGTATGCGGTGATGGAGAGGGCGGCGGCCAATATCCGGGCTTTTCATGAAAAACAAAAGCGGAATTCCTGGTTTGAATCCAGACCCGACGGCAGCATTCTGGGGCAGAAGGTGACGCCCATCGCAAAGAGCGGCGTATATGTGCCGGGCGGAAAGGCAGCTCTGTCCTCCAGTCTTCTGATGAATGTGATTCCGGCCAGAGTGGCGGGAGTAAAGAAGGTGGTGCTGACCACGCCTCCCGGGAAGGATGGAAAAATTCCGGCGGTGACTCTGGCGGCGGCCAGAATTGCCGGGGTGGATGAGATCTATAAGGTGGGCGGCACCCAGGCCATTGCAGCCATGGCCTTTGGAACGGAGAGCATTCCGAAGGTGGATAAGATTACGGGGCCGGGTAATATTTTTGTGGCTCTGGCCAAAAAACAGGTTTTCGGGTATGTGGGCATCGATTCCATCGCCGGGCCCAGCGAGGTGCTGGTGCTGGCGGATGAGACCGCTAATCCCCGTTATGTGGCTGCCGATCTGTTAAGCCAGGCTGAGCATGATGAGCTGGCCAGCGCCATCCTGATTACCACGTCGAAGGAGCTGGCAGCACAGGTGGAAGCCGAGATTGACCGCTTTGTGGAGAAGCTGGAGCGAAAGGCCATCCTGGAGAAATCTCTGGAAAATTACGGCTATATTCTGCTGGCTCAGACTATGGATGAAGCCATTGAAGCAGCCAATGAAATTGCTTCAGAGCATCTGGAGATCCTGACGAAGAATCCCTTCGAAGTAATGACAAAGATTGAGAACGCGGGGGCGATTTTCCTTGGAGAATATTCCTCTGAGCCGCTGGGGGACTATTACGCGGGGCCCAATCATATTCTGCCCACCAATGGAACCGCCAGATTTTTCTCTCCTTTAAGTGTGGATGATTTTATCAAAAAGAGCAGCATTATCAGCTATTCCCAACCTGCTCTGAAAGCTGTGCATGAGGATATTGAAGCCTTCGCAAAGAGCGAGGGGCTGACGGCTCACGCCAATTCTATTCATGTGAGATTTGAGAATGAAGACTGAATGAGCAAAGCGGCCCGTGAAATTGGAATGTCCATGACAGGCTGATGAAGAAAATCAAAGACAGAGCAACTGTGAAGATTTGTTTCAGGAAAGGCAGGAGTGAAGCATGAG
>JAJPYH010000073.1:3609-12327 GCA_021205045.1 Lachnospiraceae bacterium
AAGCATGAGAAGTGCAGAAATCAGAATGAAAACAAAAGAGACAGATATTTTCATGACACTTTGTCTGGACGGCACCGGAAAAGCGGAAATTGACAGCGGAATTGGTTTCTTTGATCATATGCTGAACAGCTTTGCCAGGCATGGTCTGTTCGACCTTGAGGTGAAGATTGACGGCGATCTTAAGGTGGATGGGCATCACAGCGTGGAGGACTGCGGCCTGGTGCTGGGGCAGGCTGTCCGGGAGGCTGTGGGGGACAAAAAAGGCATCCGAAGATACGGTTATTTTGTGCTGCCCATGGATGAAGTGCTGGTGTTGTGTGCGGTTGACCTGTGCGGCAGGCCGTATTTTTCCATGGATGCGGAGTTTCCGACGCAGCGCTGCGGGGAGTTTGATACAGAGCTGGTGCGGGAGTTTTTCTATGCGGTGTCTTATTCAGCAGCCATGAATCTGCATATAAAAGTGCTATCGCCCGGGAACAGTCATCATATGATTGAGGCGATTTTCAAGGCCTTTGCGAAGGCGCTGGATATGGCAGTGTCCTATGATGAGAGAATTTCGGATGTACTGAGTACAAAGGGAAGTTTATAATCACTGCTTATACAGTGTCCCACAGATTATGTATAAACTGTAAACCGATTCACGGTTCATCGGCATAATTATTTTTCATGCAGCTGCCGTTTACAGGATTATGGACGACATTTACAGTTCCTTAGAAAGGTAAAATGTATGAATGGGCTGATTGCGAAAATGTTTATAAAAGATGGAAAGGCTGTAAAATCTTCCGAAAATCCGGAGATTTTAGACATGTCTCCGGTGGATCTTGCATCAGCCGTGCAGGAGCATGGCGCCCATGCCCTTTATGTGGGAAATCTGGCGGATTCGGATGAGGAGCATGATAAAAACCTGGGGATTTTAAGGGAAATCTGCTCTGTCTGCGAGGTGCCGGTGATTGGCGCCGAGTATCATTTCCTGACACGTATGGAGGATGTGAAAAAGCAGATTTATGCCGGCTGTAAGCATGTGGTGCTGGACGGGGACAATGTCCGCTCCATGGCGGTGCTTAAAGAGGTCTCTCAGAAGTTTGGCAGGGAGAAGATTTACGTGCGGGCGCTGAATCCTTCTGAGCCGAAGGGAGCAGCGCTGGATGAGATCACTCGATATGCGGCTGAGGTGATGGATTTGACGGATTCTGAGAGATTTGCGGACGCATATATTCTGGTGCAGCAGGAAAGGACAGAAGGAAACGTGCTGGAGGCTGCCTTTGGCTGGGAGGATTTCAAAAAGGATCCTCAGGGACTGGTACCGGTGATTGTGCAGGATTATAAGACCGGACAGGTGCTGATGGCGGCCTATATGAATGAGCAGGCTTATGCGGATACCCTCCGCACGGGACGAATGAATTATTACAGTCGTTCCCGCCAAACCCAGTGGCTCAAGGGGGAGACCTCCGGTCATTATCAGTATGTGAAGAGCCTGACTGCGGACTGCGACATGGACACCATTCTGGCAACGGTTCGTCAGATTGGGGCTGCCTGTCACACCGGCAGTTATTCCTGTTTTTTCAATGAGATCACGCCGAAGCAGTACGAGGAGAAGAATCCCCTGCAGGTATTTGAGGATGTGTACGCTGTGATTCAGGATCGCAGGATTCACCCGAAGGAAGGCTCTTACACCAATTATCTTTTTGACAAGGGAATCGACAAGATTTTAAAGAAGGTGGGCGAGGAGGCCACGGAGATCGTCATCGCGGCCAAAAATCCGGACCCGGAGGAAATCAAGTATGAGATTTCCGATTTTTTGTATCATGTGATGGTGCTGATGGCGGAAAAAGGCGTAACCTGGGAGGATATTACAAAAGAGCTTGCGAACCGGTAAAAAGCAGCCTGGACCGATGATTGAAAGAATAAAAAGAATCAGAAGAGAAGCGAAAAAGAAAAAACAGCCCTGATATGGAATGTGTAATCCATTTTCGGGGCTGCTTTTTTATAGTGAAACCACAAGAATATTTTGTCTTTTACAGCATCCTCAAAATCCGGTATTTTGATGTGCTGCGATCCAGAACAGCCGGAAGTACTGCTTAATCCGCGGTCGCATTCTGCTCATCCCGGATTGGCTTCAACAGCTTTCTGTCCAGCCGGATGAAGAAAATAATACTGAAGGACAGAGATACCAGCTCCGCGATGGGCCAGGCATACCACACCATTGAAAGGTCGCCGGTCTGAGCCAGCAGATACGCCAGAGGCACCAGCACCACCAACTGCCTTAAGAAGGAGATCAGCATGCTGCTGACGCCGCTGCCCAGCGCCTGGAAAAAGGAGGTGCAGACCACGCAGATGCCTGCCAGCAGGAAGCTGAAGCTGATGGTGCGAAGAGCCGGTACGCCGATGGCAAGCATATCATCGGAAGCGCTGAACAGCTTCAGAAGCTGCGTGGGGAAGCACTGCATCAGAAGGAAGATGCAGAACATGATGCATTCCGCATAGGTCATTCCCAGTCGTATGGTCTTCTTGATCCGATCCGGTTTTCTGGCTCCGTAGTTGTAGGCCACAATGGGTACAATGCCGTTGTTCATGCCAAAGACCGGCATAAAGGCGAAGCTCTGCAGTTTGAAGTAAACGCCGAACACAGCCACGGCTGTGGAGGAGAATACCACCAGAATGTTGTTGATGCAGAAGGTCATGATGGAACCGATGGCTACCATCAGGATGGAAGGAACACCGATGTAAAGGATGTTGCTGATGGCTTTCATGTCCGGTTTAAATTCCCTCAGCTTTATCTGAATCTCATCGTTTACCCTGAAATTCAGGAACAGCGCCAGAATCCCGGCCACAATCTGTCCCAGCACAGTGGCCGCCGCCGCGCCCTTGATGCCCATGGCAGGGAAGGGACCGATGCCGAAAATCAGCAGCGGGTCAAAAATAATATTGAAAATAGCGCCCAGCCCCTGGGTAAACATGGTATAGATGGTCTTGCCTGTGGACTGCAGCAGACGCTCGAAGATCACTTCCGTGTAAATGCCGAAGCTGCAACACAGAATAATAATAGAGAGATAATCCACCCCGTACTGTGTGATCACGGTATCGGCGCCCTGCATGGTAAATACCAGCCGGGTGGCTGTCAGTCCGAAAATCAGAAAGATCAGATAGCCGATGGCTTCCAGAAAGATACCGTGCATTGCCATCTGGTTGGCCGCCTTAAAATTCCTTTTGCCCAGTTCTCTGGAGACCAGGGCGTTGGTACCTACGGCGAGACCGGTGGAAACGCCGATCATCAGATTTTGCACAGGGAAGGCCATGGAAACAGCCGTCAGCGCATCCTCGCTGAGCCTTGCCACGAAAATGCTGTCCACTACATTATAAAGCGCCTGTACAAGCATGGAGAGCATCATGGGCAGCGCCATGGTGATCAGCAGCCGGTTAACGGGCATGACGCCCATCTTATTCTCGGCGGGCGCGTTTGTCTCATTACTCGTTCTTCTTTTCCTCCGCTTTTTTTACTTTTTTTGCCAGAGGATATTCTATAGTAATAATAAATTCTTGTCAATATATGGATTTTTGAGTTCTTACGAATGATGTCAGCATGACAGGAATGGATGATTCCATTTATATTGACTCTTTACCTTTTTTCTCAGATGCGATAAAATCTTTCTGACAGTACAAATGTAAACAGGGTGGTGAGCATGATGAAAAGAAGAATTTTTCTGGTGGGAGATTCCACCGTACAGAGCTATTCGAATCAAAATGCACCTCAGACCGGCTGGGGCCAGGTCTGGTGGGAATATTTTCAGGGAGCGGAGAATTGCATTTTGGATCCGTCCAAAGACAGCGCGTTTTCTCAGGCTGTCAGCTATGAGCTGCAGAATGTGATTATTGATAATCGGGCCATGGCGGCCAGAAGCAGCCGCTCTTTCCGTGAGGAGGGGAGACTTCTGGATATCGCAAAGGTCATTGGCAGAGGAGATTATCTGCTGGCTCAGTTTGGACACAATGACGCCAATCAGGCAAAGCCGGAGCGCTATGTGAAGCCGGAGGATTTCGGGGCTTCTCTGGAGCCGTTTGCCGATTTATGCGCTCAGAAGGGGGCTGTCTGCATTCTGGTCACCCCTGTGGCCATGCGAAACTGTGAGGATCACCCGGAGAGAAAATTTACATACAGCTTTCCTGTGTATCGTCAGGCGATGATTGCCTATGCCAGAGAGGCCGGGCTTCCTCTCCTGGATCTGGGAAAGGCCACCACAGAGTATTGTGAGAGGCTGGGATCGGAGGAATGCAAGAAGCTTTTTCTCTGGGTCAGGCCCGGAGAATATCCGGACAGTGCATGTGCAGACGGCCGCCAGGACAACGCCCATTTACAGCTTGCCGGGGCCAGAGCCTTCGCGGGAGTGCTGACGGAGCTTATCAGAAAATATGACCGGGATGACCGGCTGGAAGCGCTTAAATCCTGGCTGTTGTAACCGTGTCTGTGAGAATATGCTATGTGAAATCATTGTCTATGCGATGGAATGCTGAGCGGCAGGGAATAAAAAGCTCAATCCGTTTCCTGTTATTCCATGTTGACTGAGCCATGAAATGCATCCCGCACAGGTGAAAATTCTGAGGAAAGAAAGAGAGGTATTTTTTGAAATGGAAATCAGAAGAGTGACATTGATCGGTCTCGGAGCCATGGGCTCCTTCTTTGCGCCCCGTCTGGCGGCCGGCCTTGCTCCCGGGGTTTTCTGGGTGCTGGCCCAGGGAGAGAGAAAGGAACGGCTTGAGAAGCAGGGCGTAACTTTGAACGGCGTCAATTATAAATTCCCGGTGATTGAACCGTCTCTGGAAGGCGAACCGGCGGACCTGGTGATCATGGCAGTCAAGGATACGGGACTGGGCCAGGCCATCAGGGACATCTGCAATCAGATTGGCCCGGATACACAGATCCTGTGCGTGATGAACGGAATTGAGAGTGAGGAGAGGGTGGCGGCCGCCTATGGCTGGGAACATGTGCTCTATTCTTATATGAGAATTTCCATCGTCATGGACAAGGGTATCGCCAACTTTAATCCGGACGGAGGCTCCGTTCACTTTGGAGAGAAGGAAAACCTGACGCTTTCTCCACGCGTTCTGGCCATAAAGGAAGTCTTCGATTCCTGCGGTATTCCCTATGAAATCGATGATGATATGCTTAAGGGACTGTGGTTTAAGTTTATGTGCAACGTGGGGGAAAATATGACCTGCGCGCTGCTGGGGATTCCCTTCGGCGTATTCCGCACCAATGAGGACGCCAATTTTATCCGCCGCTCCGCCATGCGGGAGGTGGCCGCCATCGCTCAAAGGAAGGGCATTCATATCGGTGAGCCGGAAATTGCGAAGCAGGAAAAGGTCATTGTAAAGCTTCCCTTCGAAAATAAGCCTTCCACTCTTCAGGACCTGGAAGGGGGCCGGAAAACGGAAATCGAAATGTTTTCCGGAACGGTGATCCGCCTGGGGGAGGAGCTTGGCATCGATACGCCGGTCAACCGGGTTCTGTACCATGGCATTAAGGTAAAGGAAGCGGAAAACGAGAGACTTTGCAGCGGATCCTGTACCAGATGAGTCAAATTTTGTAAAAACAGGTATATTCTTTTTCTCATGAATGTGCTATAATTTCTGAGTGTTCAGCGAAGGAACAGATGTCCGTCAGCTGCGCACAGGTAGTATTGTTGTATGCGGAAATGCCTCAAGGGAAATAGCCGCTTTGTTTTATTCGGCTGTCAGAGCTTTTCCGCAATGTCTTTTATGAGAGGAAGGGTAACAAAATGGAGAAGTTTTTCAAACTGAAGGAAAACGACACCAATGTAAAGACTGAGCTCTTAGCCGGTCTGACCACCTTTATGACCATGGCCTACATCCTGGCGCTGAATCCCAATCTGCTGACCAATTTTGGCGCGGACGGAGGATCTCAGCTGTGGAACGCCGTATTCCTGGCAACCTGTATTGCCTCCGCCATCGGTATGTTCTGCATGGCCTTTCTGGCCAATAAGCCGTTCACTCTGGCTCCCGGCATGGGACTGAACAGCTTTTTTGCCGTGGTTGTAGCTAACATAGTCTCACTGACGGGTATGACATATCTGGAGTCCTATCAGGCGGCTCTGGGTATCATCCTGATTGAGGGCCTGGTTTTCCTGGTTCTGTCTATCTTTAATATCAGGGAACAGATTGCGGAGGCCATCCCCCTGGGGGGTGCGTCTGGGCATTTCCCCGGCCATCGGCCTGATGCTGATGAATATCGGCCTGGGCTCTAATGTGGGCGTATATTCCTCCGACGGCGGCCCGTTCTATGTGATGAGAGACTTCTTCGGCTCTCTGACGCCAAGCCTGGCAAAGAGCACCATGGGCGATGCTTATCCCACAGTAGTGCTGACAACAGTGACCATGTTTGTGAGGCTGTTCGCCATTGTGATTCTGGCCCATCACAAGGTCAACGGCGCAGTGCTTTTGGGCATGCTGATCGCCTGTGTTGTCTACTGGGTGGGCGAGGCAGTCTTCCTGGGGACCAATCCCTTTGCCAGTCTGGCAACGGCCTCCTTTGTGCCCGCCTTTGGAGATATGGCGGCCACCACTCTGTTTAAGTTTAATTTCTCCGGTCTGCTGGAGATTGGATGGTTTACCATGATTACGCTGGTGATTACCTTCTGCATCATTGATATGTTCGACACTATCGGCACTCTGGTAGGCACCGCTTCCAAGGCCAATATGCTGGACAAGGACGGCAACATGCCGCAGATGAGAGAGGCTCTGACCTCCGATGCGGTCGGTACCATTGCCGGCGCTCTGACAGGTACCTCCACTGTGACCGCTTTTGTGGAATCCGCCTCCGGCGTGGAAGCCGGCGGACGCACCGGCCTGACTGCTCTGACCACAGGTGTTTTATTCCTGGCCAGCATGTTTATCGCGCCTATCGCGGCCATCATCCCCGCGGCGGCTACCTCATCGGCTCTGATCTATGTAGGTATCCTGATGCTGGGCGGTCTCAAAAACATCAAGTTTGACGAGATGGATCAGCTGGTTCCTGTGGCGCTGATGATTATCGCAGTGCCCATTTCCGGCTCCATCGGACATGGCATCGGTATCGGACTGATCGCTTATACCGTCATGAAGGTGTTTACCGGCAAGGCAAAGGAAGTATCGGTGCTGACCTATGTGATTTCAGCGATCTTCCTGATCAAGTTCTTCCTGGTCGTATAAAATCCTGGGTCATTAAAACCCTGTAAAAGGCTTGAAGCGACTACAAGAGTTATATTCCGGGCATTGACTTATGGCGCCGTTCTGATGATTTCGGGACGGCGCTTTTGCTGATATCCGGATCATTTTTTGCCTGAACAGCTTCACAGACTGATTTGGTATTTTGCCCAGACGCGGGCGCGGGAAATTTTGTACGGATTGCCCGTTGCTTTCTTTTTTTATAAAAGATAAAATGATAATTGTAATGAAAATGCCCGTATGCTTGATGCGACAGGAGCAGCATTACCTCTATTCGGGCGGAAAGCCGTAATAGGAAAATCGGCTTTTGCCAGGAGGAGGTGCCCAAAATGAAGAGAGTGAAAGCAGCCTGTATCTGTCAGACACTTCATTTTATGCTGAAGGAAGATCTGGGCCATGACTATGCTGTAAAGGTAGTCAGGGGTGAAGTGGAGCGGTACAAGAAAAATCTTGACAGCAACCATATTCAGTATAAAATCGTGGAGGAGACACAGGAACCTGATGGCTCTATTATACTGAAGGTCATCAAGCAGTATAACAGCAGTCCCGTTGGCGATTATCTGGACTGAAAACCAAAGTTTATAAATACATGGACGACACAAGTGGTGCGATGCACGTAAATCTGATCACGGTACGATGAAAATGATCTGACCAGTTTACGACGGCCACTTGTGTTTTTTTGCGCCTGTAAGATCAAATCTCCCGTTTTTTGCGACGGGAGATTTCATTGAGAAAATTACATCAAAATAATGTCGCCTGTGAAGCCGGATACTTTCATGAGTATCCATGCCTGCGCAGGTGAAAACCTGGAGGAAAAATTATGCCGGAAAATAAGTTTCAAAGAATGATTTTTGCACTGATTACAGTTATTATAACAGTTCATGGATATGTTTTTTACAGCCTGTATGTCATTAATGGGGCAACCCTCATGGAAGTGACTGGCGCTGATAGTGTTCTTCACGCGATTCAGTCCCAAGGCGGAGTATATATGTTTGGACGTATGCTCCCCATCTGGGCACTGATTCTGATTGAATTCTGCTTTGCATACACACTGGAGTGCACGCTGGGCAGCCCCTGTTCCTTTAAGCTGGCCTGCAAAAACTTTGATCCTGCCAAAACACATCCTGTCATCTTCGAGAGCGCCATTATCTGCGCCACTGTCGGACTGATGGTTCCCACCATGAGTTTCCTGGCAGCTTGTTTTTACTATCCGTATTATAATGGCTTTCATATTCTCACATTTCTGGCAAACTGGCTGAAGCTGGTGTGCTTTAATTTCCCCTTTGCGTTCTTCAGCCAGCTGTTCTTTATTCAGCCGCTGACAAGAACGATCTTTAAGGCGCTGTTCAGAAAAAAGAACTGAGAATATTTACAGCAGAACATTACGGAATAATTTTCATTACAATGTTTGAAGGGCTTCACAATAAAAAGGTGAGGCCCTTTTTGTTTATAGAGAACGACAAAAATAACTTGTCATTCTCTATAAGGAGGATGCACACG
>JAJPYH010000007.1:0-4357 GCA_021205045.1 Lachnospiraceae bacterium
GTTACAATGAGATATCATGTGACCGGGCTTGAGAGTGAGCGGCGTCAAAAGGGTATAGAATATGTCATGAGGAAGGTGAAGGTTTATGAGCATTTTACTGGAAAAGGCAAAATCAATGGTGGAGCAGGCATACGGGGACAGAATCGAAAATGGTGAGCCATACAAGAATCACGCGTATCGTGTGATGGCGGCCATGGACACTGAGGAAGAGCAGATCGTTGCGCTGCTGCATGATATTCTGGAGGATTCTGAGGTGAAGCTTTATGACTTAAAGGACGCGGGATTTTCCAGGAAGGTTATCAACGCTGTGGAGGATCTGACCAAGGGCAACGCGGTGAAGTATTTTGACTACATAGAGGATCTGGCGATGAATCCCCTGGCGACCAAGGTGAAAATTGCGGAGTTAAAGGACAATATGGACGCTGTCCGTGTCAACCGCATGTCCTTCAGGACCTATACTCTTGAGGACAGATGCCAGAAGTCTCTGAATATTCTGGAGGGCGCGGAGTAGGATTCAATTTCTGCCAGACTGCTTTGTAAAGGCAGTTTTTACAATGGAACGCTTGGATGAAGTGGCTAAGGGAGAGACAAAACGCAACAGGGTATATTTTGAGGTATGCCCTGTTGTTTTATTTTTGTATAAAATTTAGAAATAGATGATATATCGACTACATCAGGTGAAAAGTATGCTAAGATATCTGTATTATGATAACAGGAGCAGAAGATATGGATAAAGCAAAAATAAAAGAAGACCTGAGCGTATGCTATTTGAGAGCTGTCTCGGCAGTTAATGGTATCGCGTTTGAACGTATAGAGCATGACGAAGATAGTGTGGACTGCATTTTAAAAAAGTTTATTGTTGATGAGATGGAGGGAAGATTTAACTCAATGATAAGCGTACAGCTTAAGGCCACATCGTCCCCGTCGCAATATACGATTTCAAAGGACAAAATAGCGTATAGATTAAAGGTAAAGAATTACAATGATTTATGTGAATTGGCAGCAGTCCCAGGCATATTGGCGTTACTCATTTTGCCTGAAAGAGAGGATGAGTGGGTAAAGTGGACTACAGAAGAGCTGCTTTTGAGAGGCAGGATGTATTGGCTGTCTCTTCAGGGCAAAGATAAATCCACTAATAAAGACTGGGTAACAGTGCAGATACCGGTCAATAATGTTTTAAATGCTGCAACTGTGAATGAACTGTTAAAAAGAGCGGCCGAGGAGGGATGTTTATGATATATTCCGTTGATTTTATGAGTATGACAGAAAAACTGAATCCTCTTGCCGTGTGCCGATATCTGGATGAGACCGGATGGTCTCTATTCCCGTATAAGCGTGAAAATGTAAAGATTTATCAATTGGCGGAAGGGGATATGTTTGAACAGATTATGGTTCCAATGGACAAAGGTTTCCGGGATTATCGGCAGATAATGTACGATGCTGTTCAGACGATTGCCAGAATTGAGAAGAGGCCTGTAGAACAGGTGATGCTTTATCTTTTAAACCCCAGTACGGACATTTTGAAAATACGTTTGGACAGGGATAATATTGAGAGTGGAAATATTCTGCTTGATGATGCAATTAATCTGTATGAAAATGCCAAAAAACTGTTGGCAGCAACAGCATTGGATATAGTGAACCCCAAAAAAATTCATTATGGAAGGATTGATGAATCGGTACAGAAATTCTTGAGTCAATGCAAATTTGGTCAGACAGAAATAGGAAGTTATGTTGTATCTGTTGTGTGTCCGTTTGCAGAGTTGTCTGAAGCGGAGGGTTATCGGCAGCTCAGTATTTTTTCGGAAGAGGAACAGTGCGCCAACTCATTAACAAGGCAGGTTACCAACAGGCTTATGTCGAACATAGCGTTGGTTAAGCGTCACATTGATGAGGGAAATCTGGAATCTCTAGCAGAAGAGGAAGAGATCAGTTCTAATTTTTATGAGGCCTTAAATGGCCTGAATTCACAATCGGAAAACACAGAAGTTGAGTTTACGGCAATTTGGTCTCCGGTCGTAAAAAAGAATCGATGCTCATATGACCAGATAAAAATATCGAATGATTATTATCAGCCAATATCTACGGTAATCAATCGAATCAAAAAATATACGAATGCAAGAACAGAAATTGTAGGAAAAATCAGACAACTGAGTGCGGTACCAGCGGTCGATAAACGAAAAACAGGAGTGGTTACGGTAGTCTATGTAGGTGATAATAATCGTGTAAAAAGTGTTACTGCAACGCTTGAACGTGAAGATTATGAAAATGCTGTGGAGGCTCATAAGAACGGAAGAGTCGTAAAGCTGATTGGAGATTTAACGAGGACAAAGAACAAAGAAAGAATGGAAAATATTATTTTTAGTGTATTGGACTAAATTTCAGTATGATTTTTCGCTGAACGCAGCGGATTTTTCGACAGTTTGTTAATTGCATTTGAAAGAGAAGTGTGCTAATGTACTGTTGAAATTTGAACGGTGACGGATGGTGAACGACAGGGTGGATGAATGGCAGTCAACAGTAAATGTTTTGTTATTCACTATAAATTCTGCATTTTCAGGGAAATCTGCTGTCAGTGAAATCGGACGCATCGGGGAGGAGTGATATTATATTATGACAGTGTTAGTGAGTTTATCTGTATGTCTGGTAGGGGGACTGATGATGTCCCGCATTGCCAAGAAATTAAATCTGCCGGCAGTCACGGCTTATCTGGTGGCGGGCCTGATCCTGGGGCCATACTGCATCGGCAGACTGGGAATCGAGGGCCTGGGTTTTCCTACGGAGGAGCTGGTGGAGGAGCTGGATATTATCAGCCAGGTAGCGTTAGGCTTTATTGCCTTTACCATCGGCAATGAGTTCCGCTTAAAGCAGTTAAAGCTGATGGGAAAACAGGCCATTACGGTTGGAATTGTGCAGGCGGTGGTAACCACGGCGCTTGTGGATGTGGTGCTGGTGGCGCTGCATTATATCAGGCCGGATGTGATTTCTCTGTCTTCGGCCATTACCCTTGGCGCCATTGCTGCGGCTACAGCACCCGCGGCCACTCTGATGGTGGTGCGTCAGTATAAGGCGGACGGCCCGCTGACCAGACTGCTGCTGCTGGTGGTGGCCATCGACGACGCAGTGGGTCTGGTACTGTTCTCCGCTTCCTACGGGATTGCGGTAGCGCTGGAAAGCGGCGTGATCAGCATGAAGACCATCATTCTGGAGCCGGTGATTGAGATTGTACTTTCCCTGGCGCTGGGCGCCCTGAGCGGTCTGGCTCTTTTCTGGGTGGAGCGGTTTTTCCACTCCCGCAGTAAGCGTCTGTCCATCTCCATCGGTTTTGTACTGCTGACGGTAGGTCTTTCCATGGCGGAATTTGAGGTCGGCGGTGTGAATATTGGTTTTTCACTGCTGTTAGTCTGCATGATGACGGGCACCCTGTTCTGCAACATCTGCGATTTCTCTGAGGAGCTGATGGCCAGGGTGGACAGCTGGACGGCGCCGCTGTTCGTGCTGTTCTTTGTGCTGTCCGGCGCGGAGCTGAACCTGTCGATTCTGACCAATCCGCTGGTGCTTTTGGTTGGTATTCTGTATATTATCAGCCGTTCCGCGGGAAAATATATTGGAGCATACACAAGCTGTGCCGCTACCAAATGCCCGCCTCAGATTACGAAGCATCTGGGGATTACCCTTCTGCCTCAGGCAGGGGTGGCGCTGGGGATGGCGATGACAGCGCAGAATCTGGCCGACGGCGCTATGGTGCGCAGCGTGGTGCTGTTCTCCGTGCTGGTCTATGAGCTGGTGGGACCGGCGCTGACCAAGCGCTCTCTGATGGCTGCGGGCGAGATCAATGTGGCAGAGAGAACTTCTGCACGTAAGGCCAATGCGGGAGCCGGAAAATAAGGATTGTCCGGATAGTATGGCTTCATAAAAGAGTCGCAGGAACAGAGCGGGGAAAGGTGGTTTCTGCCTTTTCCTGCTCTGTTTTGCAGTGTTTCTGATGGCTGGTAATCTGTGCGTTTTCTTTTTAAGTATGATGTGAATGAGTATATTTTATGCTTTTTTCATGTATTTCATAGATTCTTTGGTTGAATAAAAATTTAATGGTGTTATACTTGTGATAGAACAGATGCAAAATGATCTGTTCTGAACGCCGGCTCTTGCTGCAGTTACATCAAAGCTATTCCGCAAGTGTACCTGTTTCAGCTTTGGCTTGTACTTCCGGATGGTACACTGGAAGCCGACGTGAACATGACAGAATTTTAAATGACTGGAAAGGGGGAATCGGTATGAACGTAACGAAATTTACACAGAAATCCATGGAAGCCGTCAACGGCTGTGAGAAAATCGCCATGGATTACGGCAATCAGGAAAT
>JAJPYH010000007.1:4367-12257 GCA_021205045.1 Lachnospiraceae bacterium
GCTCTACAGTCTGCTGACGGTGGAGGACAGCCTGATCGCCAAAATGATAGAGAAAATGGAAATTCAGCTGCCGTATTTTACCAACCGGGTAGATCAGGCCATCAGTAAGCGGCCCAAGGTGCAGGGCGGCCAGCGCTATATAGGCAATGACCTGAATAAGGCGCTGACCTACGCGGAGGACGAGGCCAAACAGCTGGGAGATGAGTATGTGTCCGTGGAGCATTTGTTCCTGGCGCTTCTGCATTATCCAAACAGGGAAATCAAGGCGATTTTTAAGGAATTCGGGATCACCAGAGAGCGGTTTTTGCAGGCGCTTTCCACTGTCCGGGGCAATCAGCGGGTGACCAGCGACAACCCGGAGGCTACCTATGATACGCTGAATAAATACGGTCAGGAGCTGGTGGAGAAGGCCAGGGACGGCAAGATGGATCCGGTCATCGGCAGAGACGCGGAGATCAGAAACGTGATTCGCATTCTTTCCCGGAAAACCAAGAATAACCCGGTGCTGATCGGCGAGCCGGGCGTGGGCAAGACTGCCGTGGTGGAGGGTCTGGCTCAGAGGATTGTCCGCGGCGATGTGCCGGAGGGCCTGAAGGACAGAAAGATTTTTTCTCTGGATATGGGAGCCCTGGTGGCCGGCGCCAAGTACCGGGGCGAGTTTGAGGAGCGTCTGAAGGCGGTGCTGGAGGAGGTCAAGAAGAGTGAGGGACAGATCCTGCTCTTCATTGATGAGCTGCACACCATCGTGGGCGCGGGCAAGACCGAGGGCAGTATGGACGCCGGCAATATGCTGAAACCCATGCTGGCAAGAGGCGAGCTTCACTGCATCGGCGCTACGACGCTGGATGAATACCGTAAATATATTGAGAAGGATGCGGCCCTGGAGTGCCGGTTCCAGCCGGTGATGGTGGAAGAGCCTACGGTGGAGGATACCATCTCCATCCTCAGAGGGTTAAAGGAGCGCTATGAAGTTTACCACGGCGTGAAGATTATGGACAATGCCCTGGTGGCGGCGGCTACCTTGTCTCATCGGTATATTTCCGATCGTTTCCTGCCGGATAAGGCCATTGACCTGGTGGATGAGGCCTGTGCTCTGATCAAGACGGAGCTGGACAGTATGCCCACGGAGCTGGATGAGCAGCAGCGCAGGATTACGCAGATGGAGATTGAGGAGGCGGCCCTGAAAAAGGAGGAGGATCACTTAAGTCAGGAGCGCCTGGACACTCTGCAGGCGGAGCTTGCTGAGCTGCGGGAGGAATTTCAGAATAAAAAGGCCCAGTGGGACAATGAGAAAAAGAGCGTGGAGGGGCTTTCCGGCTTAAGGGAAGAGATCGAGGAGGTGAACCGTCAGATTCAGCTGGCCAGTCAGTCCGGCGATCTGGAAAAGGCGGCGGAGCTGACCTACGGAAAGCTGCCTGCACTGAAGAAGGATCTGGAGCAGAGGGAAGAGCTGATCCGGCAAAACGGCGAGACCCGTCTGGTCCATGAGAGAGTGACGGAGGAAGAGATTGCCCGTATTGTGAGCCGCTGGACCGGCATTCCGGTCTCCAAGCTGACAGAAGGGGAGAGAACCAAGATCCTGCATCTGGACGAGGTGCTGCACAGAAGAGTCATCGGCCAGGAGGAGGGCGTCACGAAGGTGACTGAGGCGATTCTGCGCTCCAAGGCCGGCATCAAGGATCCCTCCAAGCCCATCGGCTCTTTCCTGTTTCTGGGACCCACCGGCGTGGGCAAGACCGAGCTTGCCAAGTCTCTGGCGGAGGCTTTGTTTGACGACGAGGCCAATATGGTCCGTATCGATATGAGCGAGTATATGGAGAAATATTCCGTATCCAGGCTCATCGGGGCGCCTCCGGGATACGTGGGCTACGAGGAGGGCGGCCAGCTCACCGAGGCGGTGCGCCGCAAGCCCTACGCGGTGGTGCTTTTTGATGAAATTGAGAAGGCTCATCCGGATGTGTTCAACGTGCTGCTGCAGGTGCTGGATGATGGCCGGATCACGGACTCTCAGGGCCGGACTGTGGATTTCAAGAATACTATTCTGATCATGACCTCCAATATCGGAGCCCAGTATCTGACGGAGGGCATTGACAGCGAGGGCAATATCACGCCCCAGGCTGAAGAACTGGTTATGCAGGATCTGAGAAACCATTTCCGCCCGGAGTTTCTGAACCGCCTGGATGAGACGATTTTATTTAAACCATTGACGAAAACGGATATTGGCAGTATCATAGACCTGCTTGTGGCGGACATCAACAGGCGGCTGGCAGACCAGGAGCTTTCCGTGGCGTTGTCCCCGGAGGCTGTGGATTATATCGTGGAAAGCGCTTATGATCCGGTATACGGCGCCCGCCCGCTGAAGCGTTTTATGCAGAAAACAGTGGAAACCCTCTCCGCACGGCTGATTTTACAGGATCAGGTACGGGCCGGGGATACGATCTATGTAGATGTGGACAGGGAAAAAGGAGAACTATGCTGCCGAGCGATCCAATGATTTTAATGAGTTTTATCAATCTGAAATTAAGAGATTACTATCCCACGCTGGAGGATCTGTGCGAGGATCTGGATGTGGAGGTGGAGGATGTGATGGGGCCGCGGACGAAGGCCGGGTTCCGGGATGATGAGGAGAGGAGACGCTTCTTTTAGTTCTTTCGTAGTGTCGGGCCGGTCAGTAACATTTATCTGGCTGGCTTCGCTGTGCGGCAAGTTACTTTCAGGTTGAAGTCTTGCACAATGCACAGAGGCGCTGCGCTCAGATAAATGTTACTGACCGGCTCTCTCATGGTAAAGGACTCACATGAGAGGGCTCTTGATTCGGCTGATGTTCATATTTTGTGGATGGCAGGTAACAGTTGTTAGCAGAGAACGCTGGTAAAGAAGCATCTACTGTTAGCATATTTCCGGTGTAATCCGATATATTGTAATAATGACCGGACGCAGGTATTGAATTGAATAAAGCGCGCAAAAGAGTATCGACAACAGCCGTTTTGTACTGGCTGGTGATGTCAATACTCTTTTTTGATATTGTGATTCAATGGAATAAGCAGTGGGAGAGTGGGCTGGAGGCGGACGCGGAAGGGGAGTCCGGGCGGGGGCAGCAGGGAGAAATCCGAAAGGGCGGCACTTCGGGAAATGCTGTCGATGCGGATCCTTATGCGGACATCCGTTATCTTGCGCTGACCTTTGACGACGGTCCTCATCCGGTTTATACTCCGTTGTTGTTGGACGGTCTGCAGGAGCGGGGCGTGAAGGCGACTTTTTTTGTCACGGGAGAGAACGCTTTGGAGTATCCTGAATTGATAGAGCACATGCAGGAGGAGGGGCATCTGATTGGCAATCACACCTACAGTCATGTGGAGTTGTCCGCCGTGGGGCAGGAGGTTTTTCTGGAGGAGCTGGCAAAGACCAGTCAGGTTCTGGAAGAAATGACAGGGGAGGAGATCATTTATGTGCGCCCGCCTTATGGCGAGTGGAATAAGGAGATTGAGGAGCTTTGCGGGATGTTTCCGGTGCTCTGGGACGTGGATTCTCTGGACTGGTACAGCAAGAATACGGACACTGTGATCAGGCGCGTACTGGCGGATGTGGAGGAGGGGGACATTATTCTGATGCATGACGGCTATCAGAGTACGGTGGAGGCGGCGTTATATATGATTGATGAGCTTATGGCGCAGGGATATGAGTTTGTGACGGTGGATGAGCTGCTGTTTGACTGATGGAATGTGGGGAAACAGGAGCAAATGGAGCAGCCTATAAAAGCTGCTCCATTAAATACTGGTAGATTTCCTGATTGCGCCGTTCCCATTTTTCACACATGCCCTGAGCCATTTTCTGATCCGGTACGGAAAGCGTCAGGTCGATCAGCACAAGCTTTCCCTCCTTCGCGGTCATGTGAACCTCATATTCGCCGCTGGTAGAGCGGTAATAATTGGCGGCGATGCTGTGTTCATTGCGGAGCTTGATTTCATGCTCATGAAAATAGGCAAGGGTGTCCTTTTTGATCTCAGGATTGATCCGGTCGGAGAGATACCCGAGGGTTTCCTTTCCGGCGCCTGTGATGGTCAGAAAAGTGCGGTTGCGGACGGTTTCGGTCTGGATCAGACCGGCGTCCGGGAGTTCGTCCAGGGCCTGCTGCAGGGAATAGTAGCTGGCATAATTTCTGCCCAGAATGAATTCGCTGACCTGTGCCGTAGTCAGGGGGAATTCCACCTGGTTGAGCATATACAATATGAGAAGTTTACATAAAGTCAGAAGCTCCTGTGCCATAACCATTCCCTCTGCAGGCGGCTGTGAACAGCTGCCTGCAATTTTTCCACCTGCGCGGTTGTAATCCGCCGCTTATGGGAGCATCCAATCGCACAGGCGGCAATCTCTTGTACCTTAAATGTTAGCCTTCACAGCATCCGCCACCGTATTCGCCACTCTGGGATCAAAGGCTTCCGGCAGAATGAAGTCGGCGTTCAGCTCCTCGTCGGAGACTAAGGAAGCCAGCGCTTTGGCGGCGGCCATCTTCATTTCCTCCGTGATCTGCTTTGCCCTGCCGTCCAGAGCTCCTCTGAAAATACCTGGGAAGGCGATCACGTTGTTGATCTGATTGGGGAAGTCGCTGCGGCCGGTGCCTACCACAGCTGCGCCGGCAGCTTTGGCAATGTCCGGCATGATCTCCGGCTCCGGGTTGGCCATGGCAAAGATAATGGGGTCTTTGGCCATACTCTTCACCATTTCGGCGGTGACCATTCTGGCGCTGGACACGCCCACAAAGATATCGGCGCCCTTCAGCGCGTCCGCCAGAGTCCCCTTTTCTTTCTTCAGATTGGTAATCAGAGACATTTCCTTTTTGATCCAGTTCAGGCCTTCCTCACCCTCGTAGATCATCCCCTTGCGGTCGCAGAGGATCAGATCCTGGAATCCGTATCTCATCAGCAGTTTGGCGATGGCAACGCCGGCAGCACCCGCGCCGTTGATGACCACCTTACAGTCAGACGCCTTCTTGCCTACTACCTTCAGAGCGTTGATGGAGGCTGCCAGCACCACGATAGCGGTGCCGTGCTGATCGTCGTGGAATACCGGAATATCCAGAATTTCCTTTAAACGGGATTCAATCTCAAAGCAGCGGGGCGCGGAGATATCCTCCAGATTGATGCCGCCGAAAGCCGGAGCCAGCCAGGTCACCGCTTTGATAATCTCCTCGGTATCCTGGGTGTCCAGACAGATCGGCACCGCGTTTACGCCGCCGAATTCCTTGAACAGTACGGATTTCCCCTCCATTACAGGCATAGCCGCTTTAGCACCGATATTTCCCAGTCCCAGCACCGCGCTGCCGTCGGAGACCACCACCACCGTGTTGGCTTTCATGGTGTAAGTGTAGGCCGCGTCCGGGTCATTGGCGATTACCTTGCAGGGCTCCGCTACACCGGGCGTGTAGGCGATGGCCAGATCTTATCTGGTCTTTACAGGGGCCTTGGACTGAATGTCCAGTTTTCCGTTCCAGATTTTGTGCATTTCCAAAACTTTTTCGTTTGTTGTCATAATATCAGTCCTTTTGAGTAAAAATTTGAGATGTCCCGCGCAGAAAATGGACGCCTGCGCAGTCTGCAGTCAGCACGGCGGTAAGCAATGTGATTTTTTTCGCAACATGATGTCCGCATACTAACAGTGAACGACAGATTATCCTTGCTGTCCACGATATGACCGCATTCATGAGTATAGCATTGTGAGGAGAAAAAGACAAGTTGCTTTTGCAATGGAGAGGAAGGCTTTTTGCGGTCTGCGGCGATATATTTTTATTGAAATCAGATGAGATTGGGTTATAATGTCATGTTATGAAAGGAGTTTTTGATAATGAAAGAAAAAACGCTGTTAGTTTTGCGTAAAACTGCCGGTTACATGAAAAAAAGAAAGCTGCAGATCCTGCTGGCACTGATTTTCATGGTTGCGGCAGGAGGGCTGTTTTTGGGCGGCTGGCTCAGAGAAGAGGTAGATCATCACTGCGAGGGCCTCAGCGGCTGGGTGCCGGAGGTGACAGAGGAAAGCGCGGACTTTGTGCAGGTCTTCGTTCCCAGTCATTCACAGCTTGAACAGCTGGGAATCTGTTTCAGAGGAACGGATTCGATGGAAGGGGAAGGAACGGTAGCCTTTGCGGTCAGCGATGAGGATGGAAATATTCTCTTTCAGGAGACACTTTCCTACGATCAGCTCAGCGACAGCTACTATATGTTTGACGTCAATCTGAAGCTGAATACACGGAAGGAGTATTATATCACCGCGGATTTTTATTCTGAAAGCTATGGCGACGTCTCTTTGCTGCTGTGCGGCAGCGCGGATGAGCTGGATGAAAATGAGGCGGTGTATCAGGGAGGGGTGCAGCTGGAGGAAGGGCAGCAGCTGGCCACTTATTATATCTATGAGAATGCGCTTACAACGGAAAATGCCGTCAAAGCGTCGGTCATGATTTTACTCTGCGCCTTTGTGATTGCCGTGGGCTGTCCTCTGCCGCTGAAGCAGCAGAGAATTCTGGCTTACATTTTTCTGCTGGTGTCTCCATGCATTCTGGGACCGAAATTAGAGCTTCTGACAACGCTGGAATATATCTGCCTGGACAACTCCTTGCCCTGGAATGCAGGCCTGATGTATCTTCTGGAGCTGATTTTATGGCTGCTTTTGCGAAATCCGGGTCTTACGGCTATGATAACCAACGGGGCGCTGACACTCATCTATTCTGTCAATTATTTTGTGTACAATTACAGGGGCGCATCCTTTAGGGCAAGCGATCTATTAGCGGCGCGGACGGCGGGAACGGTGCTGGGCAGCTATGACCTTTCCCCAAATGTGCAGCTGGCCACGGCGTGGCTGATCTGCCTGACCATCATGATATGCGGGTTTGCTCTCCGAAAAGGCCGGAATTGTAAATGGAACCTTCCTTTCAGAGCGGCGGGAATCTGCGTGGCCGCAATATCCTGGGCTGTTCTGTTTCATACAGAGCTTCTGGAAAATCAGGGCTTTGAAACCTACAGCGGGTTTGTGGAGGAGAGTACCTTTTCGCTGAACGGATACCTGGTGGGAAGCATTCTGGATACCAAAAGAGCCGGGGTCACGAAGCCAGAGGGCTATTCGGAAGAGAGGGTGCAGGAGATTCTGGCGGATTATGAAGAAGAGGAGGTCACGGATATCGAAGATCTGCCTCACGTGATTTTAATCATGAATGAAAGCTTTTCCGATCTGAGGATTCTGGGAAATCTGGAAATCAGTGAGGAGAACATGCCCTTTGTCAGCAGTTTATCGGAAAATACCGTCAAAGGCTATGTAAACGCCTCCGGGCTGGGCGGCGGCACGGCCAATTCGGAGTTTGAGGTTTTCACAGGGGATACGATGGCGTTTTTGCCCACATCCTATTATCCATATTTTCATTGCTTCGGATCATCCAGGGAATCGCTGGTCTCCCAGCTGTCGGAATATGGGTATCAGACTTTTTCCATGCATCCTATGGAATCGTCCAATTACAATCGGAAGACTGTATACAAAAATCTGGGCTTTGATACCAGCTACTGGAAATCAGATTTTGACGGCGCGCAGGAAATACACAGCGGTGTTTCAGATCTGGAGACTTACTACAAAATCGAGGAGATTTTTGAAAATAAAGAGGACGGAGAGAGGCTCTTTGTGTTTGACCTGACGATGCAAAATCACGGAGGCTATGAAACCACAGATATAGATATTACGGTGACAGCGGGCGAGGCGTCTACTGCGGAGGCGGATACCTTCTTAAGTCTGATCAGGATTTCGGACGAGGCCTTCAGTGAACTGGTTGCATATTTTGAGGATTATGATGAAAAGGTGAGGTGTTAGTCAGTAATTGGGTCGTTAAGCCTTTAAGTCCGTTTTTTGGGACAC
>JAJPYH010000103.1 GCA_021205045.1 Lachnospiraceae bacterium
CGGGGCTAATGTTAAAGATTTTTCGGGACATTTTCAAAAATGCTTGACAGCATTACGTTTCGCGTCAGATATTATCCGAATCGACAGCAGATGACATGGCCTCAAAACCCGGCGTGGACGTCATGCTCCCGAATGTCAGCTTTTCCGGCTGCAAAAGACATGACTCTGCATGCCAGCTCTTCCAATAACGCAAAAAGCGCCTCCGCAAAGACGCTTTTTTTTGCTCAACACGTTTTATCTGTATTCTTCCTCAGCCGCTATTTTCACTCAGCTGCGCTTCCCGCTCAACTGCTCTTTTCATTCAGCCGCGCTTCCCTCTCAGCCTCACTTGTCCTTCAGCTGCTCTTCTCGCTTAGTCACTCTTTTCATCCAACTGCGCTTCCCGCTCAACTGCTCTTTTCATCCAGCCGCGCTTCTCGCTCAGTCACTCTTTTCATCCAACTGCGCTTCCCACTCAGTCATTTCCCCGCTCAGCCGCACCTCCAGCATCCTCGCCTGAAAATCATCCTGCATCCTCTTCATCAGAATGCCCGCGTTCATCAGCGTCCTGCCGGAAAGCTTCTGTCCGTCCACCTCATAAACCCAGTCCTCTCTCAAGCCCTGCAGCCTGAGCCTGCGGCTCTTTTTGTTCGGCTCCGTCAGCACCTGCACAAAGCAGACCAGCGCCGTTTTCTGATCCTGGCTCACCACCTCAAAGCAGTCATAGAAATGATTCTCCTGATATGAGGCAATGCGGTAATATTCCCCGTCGGAGATCAGTCCATGATATTTTTTGTACGCAGCGATCTGTGACGGAATCTGTGCCCTCTCCTCCCCGGAGATTTTGCGCACATCCAGTTCATAGCCGAAGGTTCCCGCCAGCGCCACCTGTCCCCGTGTCTCAAAGGGCGTCCGCCGCCCGGTCGCATGATTGGGGCAGTCCGACACATGAGCGCCCATGGTGGACAGAGGATAGATCATCATCGTGCCCTCCTGAATAGCCAGCCGCTCCACGTCAGCCGTCATGTCAGAGCACCAGATCTGGGGACTGTAATAGAGCATGCCGGGATCAAAGCGGGCTCCGCCGCTGGAACAGTTCTCCAGCAAAAGCTCCGGGAAATCCTGAAGCAGACGCTCCTGCATCCGGTATACCGCCAGCATATAGCGATGCATGATCTCCCCCTGCCTGTCCGGCGCCAGACTGAGACTTCCCACATCCGACAGAGGACGGTTCATATCCCATTTCACATACTCAATGTTGGCCGAGGACAGAACATTTTTGATCTGTCCGTAAATATAATCCTCCACCCGGGGATTGCTCAGATCCAGCACATACTGCTCCCGGCACTGGGCAGGCTCTCTGCGGCCGGTGCGAAGCACCCAGTCCGGATGCGCCCGGTACAGCTCAGAATCTGCCGAAATCATCTCCGGCTCCATCCAGAGACCGAATTTCATGCCCAGGGCATTGATTTCATCCGCCAGATATTTCAGGCCGCCGGGCAGCTTTGTTTCATTCACAAACCAGTCGCCCAGGCTGTTGTTGTCAGAATTCCTGTGTCCGAACCATCCGTCGTCCAGCACCAGCATCTCGATGCCCGCTTTGGCCGCTTCCCTGGCCAGAGCCAGGATCTTTCCCGTATCAAAGTTAAAATAAGTTGCCTCCCGGCTGTTGATCAGCACAGGGCGCTCCTTTTTCTTCCAGGGGCTTCTGATCAGATGTTCCCTGTACAGCTTATGAAAAGCACGGGTCATGGCCCCCAGCCCCTGCCCGGAGTACACCATAACCGCCTCCGGCGCCTGAAAACTCTCCCCCGGCTCCAGCTTCCAGCAAAAGCGCTCCGGATGAATTCCCATCACTACCCGGAGAGAGTCAAACTGATTTACCGACAGTTTTGTCATAAAATTACCGGAATAAACCAGGTTAAAGGCATACACCTCCCCTGCCGTCTGGGTACAGTTTGCCGACACCACAGCCGCAAAGGGATGCTCCTGCTGACTGGTCTCCCCCCGCAGGGACTCAAACATTGTGCTTCCATAGCCCAGCGGTTTTCTCTGAATGCGGCGCTCTCTTCCCCATGCGCCGGGCAGAGAGATCACCTCAAAATCCTCATTGTCCATATCCAGACACAGGGACAGCGCTCTGGTCAGGTACAGCACCTCCTGCCCCCGGTTTATGATCCTCACGCTTCTGGTGATCGCGTCTGTATCCCGAAAGGCCGTATAGGAAAGCACCGCTGTCAGCCCCGAAGCCGCGTCCTGCAGAGTGATTTCCAGTGTATCGCAGTCCGCCTCACCGCCCCAGGTGACGGGCAGTCCCTCAAGAGCCTTCTTTCCCGCAAAAATCTGATGAGACACATACCCAAGCTCCAGCCCCTCCTGTCCGTCCGCGGCTCTCACATTGATGCAGCTCTCCCGGAAATCTCCCGCGCCGCCGCAGGAATACTCCGTTGAGAAAGCATCCAGGAAGTTAACCTTTTCTCTGGCTCGCCGGGCCGGGGACGGAATCTCTTCCGGCCGCAGCAAATATATGACGTCGGTGTCATCAATTTTATTTCCATAATAAATATGTCCCAGGTACTTTCCGTCCACAATTCCGATCAGGTAGCTGGTGTTTGGGGTATCCAGCTGAAATACCTGATTCTTTTCGTCAAAAGTAATCATGTTTCCACATTGCTCCATTCCATTTTCCTGTTTCAATCCTCTGCTTTCCGGAAGTCGAATTATCCACCGACAGGATTTCTTTTCATTGCCCCGACTTATTCAGCTGTAAGATCCTGCTTCATCCTCTCCAGCTTATCAGCCGCATCCTCCAGAGAAGTCCCCTTCACTCCGTAATAATACTTGATCTTCGGCTCTGTGCCAGAGGGCCTCACACAGCACCAGGCATTATTTTCCAGCTCAAAATAAAGCACATCCGACTCCGGCAATCCGGTAGAGGATTGGACTCCCGTCGCCGTCTCGGTTCTGACCCCGCTCCTGTAATCGCGCAGCGCCTCCACCTTCAGCCCGCCCAGCTGTTTCGGCGGGTTCTCGCGGAAGGCAGCCATCCGCTGCTCAATCTGCTTCGCGCCGTCCATTCCCTTCAGGGTTACAGTGGCCAGTCCTTCCTTGTAATAGCCGTATTTTTCATACAGATCCAGCATGGCGTCCCACAGCGTCTTGCCCTGCTTTTTATAAAAGGCCGCCGCCTCGCAGAGCATCATCACCGCCACGCAGGCGTCCTTATCCCTGGCATAGGTTCCGGCCAGGCAGCCGTAGCTCTCCTCCAGTCCGAACACATAATGATAGCTCTGATTTTCCTCAAAAAATTTAATCTGCTCGCCGATGTATTTGAAACCGGTCAGCACCTCGATGAGCTGCACGCCATAATCCGCCGCCAATGCCTTGGCCATATCCGTAGTCACAATGGTCTCCACCAGCGCCGGATTCTCAGGCATGGTGCCCGTCTTCGTGCGCTCCCGCAAAATATACTCCGCAATCAGCATGCCCGACATATTGCCGGTAAAGCTGATATACTCGCCGGTTTTGGTATCCTTCGCGCAGACCCCCAGCCGGTCCGCGTCCGGATCGGTGGCCAGCACCAGATCCGCGTCCACCTCTTTAGCCAGCTTCAGAGCCAGTGTCCAGGCGTTTGGATCCTCCGGGTTGGGATAAGGCACGGTGGTGAAATTACCGTCCGGCTCCTCCTGCTCAGGCACCACATCAACCTGCGTGAAGCCAAGCTCCGCAAGCACCCGCCGCACCGGCAGATTTCCCGTGCCGTGAAGGGGCGTATACACAATCCGGATATCCTTCGCCATGTCCGGAATGATCTCCGGGTGAATGCTCTGTTCTTTCAGCCGCTCCATATACAGGTCGTCCAGTTCTTTTCCGATGATATGAAATAAATCCGCTTCCACCGCAGCCTGCTCGTCCATGGTCTTCACCTGGGCAAAATCCGTCACCTGGGCCACCCTGGCCAGAATGTTTTTGTCGTGAGGCGGCGTAATCTGAGCGCCGTCCTCCCAGTACACCTTATATCCATTGTACTCCGCCGGATTATGGCTGGCGGTAATCACAATCCCCGCGATGCAGCCAAGCTCCCGCACCGTAAAAGAAAGCTCCGGCGTGGGCCGCAGACTCTCAAACAGCCAGGTCCTGATCCCGTTTCCGTTCAGGCACAGAGCCGCCTCCTTCGCAAACTCCGGTGACATTCTCCTGGAATCATAAGCAATGGCCACGCCCTTTTCCGCGCCGTCCATCTCCAGAATATAATTGGCCAGCCCCTGGGTAGCCTGACGCACAGTGTAAATATTCATCCGGTTGGTCCCCGCCCCGATGACGCCCCTCAGGCCCCCGGTGCCGAACTTTAACTGCCGGTAAAACCGATCCTCGATCTCCTTCTCATCCCCGGCCAGGGCTTTCAGCTCCTGCCTTGTGGCCTCGTCAAAATAAGGGTCCGTGCACCATTTTTAGTATACTTCCTTATAGCTCATTTTTGCTTGCCGCCTTTCCTGTCTTATGTTGTGTTATCAATCCACATCCCTATGCATGAAAATTACCTGCTATCCGGTCATCTGCCTGTTCATTCTTCTGTCCGGAACCCGGCTGACGACAGTTTACAGAAAAACACCACACATTTAACCCGGTATCCATTAAATGTGTGGTTCATTTCACTCCATTCCTTTACAAAAATCTATTCCCCCAGCAGCTCCTTCATCGTCTCAATGGCCGTCTGAAGCTGATTGTCCGAGCCATCCTCCAGATAAGCCTCCGTATCCAGCTCCACCTCCACATCCGAGTCAATGCCCGTGCCATGGATATTCACCCCGCTTGGCGTATAATAAGCGCTGGTGGTCAGCTTCACAGTGGAGCCGTCAGAGAGAGTGCGCAGCGTCTGCACAATTCCCTTTCCGTAGCTGGTGGTTCCCACCACGGTGGCCTTGCCGTGATCCTTCAGAGCGCCGGTCAGCACCTCGGCTGCACTGGCGGAATTTTCATTGACCAGCAGCACGATGGGAAGATCCAGCTCCTGCTCCGCGTCAGAGGTATATTCCTCCCGATTGCCTTCCTTATCCTCCGTGTATAAAATCAGGCCCTCGCCCAGCATCATATCCGCGATCTCCACCACGGAATACAGACTGCCGCCGGGATTATCCCTGAGATCCAGAATCAGCCCCCGGGTGCCGTCGGCCTCCAGCTGATCCAATGCCGCCTCAAACTGCTCCACGGTGACATCGTCAAATTCCGTCAGCTGAATGTAGGCAATATTGTCCTCCAGAAGCTCATAAGTCACTGTGATGGTTTCAATCTTGCGCCGCTGCACATCAATATCCAGCAGCTCATCCTCCCGCAGCACGGTGACTGTCACCCAGGTATACTCTTCCCCCTTGATCAGCGCCACCACCTGGCTGGAGTCCAGACCCTGCACGTCCTCGCCGTCCACCGCATAAATCAGATCCCCTGCCTGGAACCCGGCTTCCTCCGCGGGCGTTCCTTCAATGACGCCGGTGATCTTCACATAGCCGGTCTCAGAATCTTGCTGCACATAAGCGCCGATCCCATAATAGACGCCCTCTGTGCTCTCCAGCAGATCCTCCGTCTCCTCCACAGTATAATAGGTAGAATAAACATCCCCCAGAGAATCCAGAAGTCCGGTAAAAACGCCGTCCGCCAGAGTCTCATTGTCCACTTCATCCAGATAATAGAGGTTCTTGATCATGGTCTCCACCGTTCTCAGCTTGGAAATAAACTCAGAATCAATAAAGCTGTCCTCATCGGCGGAAGTATAGGTGGTGTATGTAACCGCAACCGTGTCCCCCTGACCAAGATAATATCCCCCTACCACTGCCAGAGAAGCCAGCCCGGCTCCCAGCAGAATGCCCACTGCCAGATACAGTGCTTTGGAAAAGCTGTGATTTTTTTCTTTCATAATGATCCTTCTTTAAACTCAACAGATACTCTGATAACCATGCTCTCAGCCGCCCGGGCACGAGCAACATGATCGTAAACACTCTTATTGTAAATAATCCCACGGGTTCACATAGGACCCGTTCAGACGGACACTGAAGTGCAGGTGGTTGCCGGTGGAGCTTCCCGTGGTCCCCACCGCCGCAATCAGATCCCCCTTGCTGACGGTATCTCCTGAGGATACATACAGCTTGGAGGCATGCATGTAAATGGTATACAGACCGTCCCCATGGTCGATCATCACATAATTGCCCATGGACCAGTTATAGGTGGCCGCCACCACCGTTCCATCGTATGCCGCCAGAATAGAGGTACCCGCCGGCGCCGCCATATCTACGCCGTTGTGAAATTTTGTCACCCCTGTGAAAGGATCGGAGCGGTATCCGTAATCCGAGGAGATAGCGGTATAATTGGGACAGGGCCAGCAGAAGGTACCTCCGTCATAGGACACCGAGCTGGCGATCTTCTCAATCTCCGCCTCCAGCTCCTCGATCAGTGAGGTCTGATATTCCAGATCCTCCTCCAGCTCCGTGATCTCAGCTTCCGTGGAACTGATATCCGCCTGATAGGCTGCCAGATCCTGAGCCTTCTGCGCCCTGAGAGCTTCCAGGCTTGCCTCTTCCTCCGCCAGGGCTTCCCTGGCCGCTTCCAGAGTATCCTGCTCTTCCTCCAGCTGCTCTTTTACCAGCTCCACATACTGGCGCTGTAAAATATAGGTCTGGAGCATCTCATAATCATAGGCAGCCAGCTGCTCCGCATACTCCGCCCGGTTGAGCATATCGGCAAAATTCCCCGCCGCCAGAATGGTCTCCAGGTAGCTTGTGGTCTCCATCTCATACATATATTGTATGCGGATACACATGCTCACATACTGCTCTTCCTCCTGGGCAAGAGCTGCCTCCAGCTCTGCCTCTGTCTGGGCAATTTCCTCTTCCTTCTGTGAAATCAGGGATTCATAGCCGGAAATTTTATTCGTCAGATCGGAGATGGAACTGTCCACACTCTGAATATATGCGCTCAGGTCGCTCTTTTTGTCCTCCAGATCAGCCACAATGGACTCCAGATCAGATATGGAATTTTTGATATTTTCCTGCTCCTGCTGGGCTTCCTTAATTTCCTGCTGCTTGGCCGCCACCGCGGCCTGGTCTACCTCCGACAGATTGGTAGCTCTCACAGACGTGGAGCCCCAGATGGCAGCCACCATGGCAAGCACCAGAAACGCCGCCAGCACGGGCTTTACAAGTCTATGTCCGTTCATGTTTTATTTCTCAATATGTCATACAAAGTTACTATTTACATCCACGTCGGATGTGACTGCCCGCAGCTGCTCCCGCTTATAATTTCCCGATAAAATCAGGTCATAATTTCCCGGTAAAATCAGTCCATCAACAGATCAGACCCTCAGATGCTTCCTGCAGGTAAACACACTGCCGAAAAAGCCAATCCCCACGCCGATGGCCAGGGAAACCGGCACCAGAATCTGAAACACCTCTGTCACATCCAGAAAGCCCAGCAGACTGCTGAGAGAGGAAAATCTGGTGACAATGGCGATAATCACATTATTGTAGACAAAATACAGGCCCACCAGCGGAATGGCCGCGCCCACCAGCCCGATGAGTACTCCCTCTATAATAAACGGAAACCGCACAAAAAAGTCAGTAGCGCCTATGTATTTCATGATATTGATCTCCTCCTTGCGGATGGAGATACCGATGGTGATGGTATTGCTGATCAGGAACACGCTCACCAGGAACAGAATGCCAATGATCCCGACAGTGGCAACGCTCACCAGAGAATTCAGACTTCCCAGCGTGGTGGCCGCCAGCTCGCTCTTATTGACCCGGCGCACAATCTCCTTGCTCTCAAGGAACTCCACCAGCTCGCTCTGCATGGTCACGTCGTTCATATAGATAGTCAGACTGGCCGAATCCGCCAGCGGATTGTCGGTAAAGCCGTCCAGATAATCGGTCACGCCCAGCTCCTCAGCGAAGGTCTCCCAGGCCTCATCCGCCGAGGTGTAATCCACCTGCTCCACCTCATCCCGCAGGATCAGCTGATCCCGCAGATAAAGCATTTCCTCCTCCGTGGTGCCCGACTGAAAAAAGACAGTCACGGAAATCTCCTGCTGCACATTATTGACAATGTACTGCACATTCAGCATAATAGCGGCAAAGGCTCCCAGCAGAAACAGACAGGCGCTGATGGTCGCTACGCTGGCCAGGGTATACCATTTATTGCGAAAAAGGCTCTTAAAGCCTTCCTTAATTATATATCCCAAGGAATTAAATCTCATAATCGTACTCTCCCGCTTCGTACTCTCCGGACTCGATATCGCTCTCAATCACGCCCTTATGTACCGTGATCACCCTCTTTTGCATCTGATCCACGATTTCCTTATTGTGGGTCACCACCACCACTGTGGTGCCGCGCTGATTGAACACATCCAGCAGACGCATAATCTCCTGGCTGTTGGCCGGGTCCAGATTGCCGGTGGGCTCATCGCAGAGCAGAATCTCCGGCTTATTGACAAGGGCTCTGGCCAGGGCGACCCTCTGCTGCTCCCCTCCGGAAAGCTGTCTGGGCTTTGCCTTGTATTTTCCGGCCAGTCCTACGTATTTTAAAATAGTGGGAACGCTTTTCTCAATTTTGGCATTGGGTACCTGGGTTACACGCTGGGCAAAGGCCACGTTTTCATACACGTTCATATCCTTCAGAAGACGGAAATCCTGAAACACCACGCCAAGACGCCGGCGGAACGCCGGCACCCTCCTGTGTTTCATCGTAGATAAATTTTCTCCCAGCACGTATACGCCCCCTTTGGTGGCCACAATCTCACGCAGCAGGAGCTTGATCAGAGTAGATTTGCCGGAGCCGCTGGCTCCCACAATAAAGACGAATTCCCCCCGTTTGATTCTGAGAGAGACATTTCTCAGAACCAGGGCGTTGGTATAGACATGCGTCACGTTATCGAGGACGATGACGTCGTCCTCGTCCAGCATTACTGTATCTCTTGAATCCTTTTTTCTCAAAATATGGTTCCTCAATTCTGGTTAATCCATTTTTTCCATGTATTTCATATACTTTACTACCATCAACGCAATGCGGAAGGTGATGGCATCCTCAAAGACCCTCAGATCCAGCCCTGTGGTCTTCTGCAGCTTATCCACCCGGTACACCAGGGTGTTGCGGTGGATGAACAGCTGCCGGGAGGTCTTCGATACATTCAGGCTGTTCTCAAAGAACTTATTGATCGTGGTCAGCGTCTCCTCATCAAAATCATCGATGGAGCGACCGCCGAAAATCTCACGGATAAACATCTTGCAAAGCGGAATGGGAAGCTGATAGATCAGACGCCCGATGCCCAGCTCACTGTAGGCCACGACCTCCTTCTCCTCAAAAAAGATCTTCCCCACATCCAGGGCCATCTTGGCCTCCTTGTAGGAGCGGCTCACGTCCTTAATCTCCCCGACAGCTGTGCCGTAGGCGATATGGGCGTTTTTGATGCCCTCCTTTGTCAGACCGCGGATAACGCTCACGGCATACTTGTCCACATCAGCGTTGGTCTCGTTTTCCCCCAGATCCTTGACAATGATCACATCCTTCTCATCCACGGCAGTGATAAATTCCCGGGGGCTGTTGCCGAAGGCGGTTCTGGCCAGCTCCAGCATATTCAGCTCCTTGCTGTTGTCCGCCTGGACGATCAGCACGGTGCGGCGCTGCTCAAAGGGCATGTGCAGCTTCTTGGAACGACTGTAGATGTCCACTAACAGCAGATTGTCCAGCAGCAGATTCTTGACAAAATTATCCTTGTCAAAGCGCTCCTTGTAAGCCACCAACAGGCTCTGAATCTGGAATGCGCTCATCTTGCCGATCATATACGCGGTATCCCCGGTGCCCTGTACAATCAGAATATATTCCAGCTGATATTCATCATAAATCTTGAAATACTGATGCCCTGCCACCTCCTGGGACTCCGCCACGGATTTGGCGAACTCAGCGCAGCGGCCCGCACAGTCTCTCATATCATCTGTGGAGGCAATCTCCTTACCGTCCACGTCCATGACGGCCAGCTCCACTCTTCCAATATTTTTCAGCCCATCAATTGTATTCTGCAGTATCTGATTGGATATCATATCGTTATTCCCCGTTCTCTTTTCTTCTTTTGATGCTGTCTGATCTTTCTGTGACTTTATAGATACAAATTTACATAAATTGCGCAAAAAAGCAATACTTTTTTGTTGGAAATAACGATTTTTATTTGACAATTTTGCTTTATACACTTCCAGCAGCCTGGCTCAGGCCCTGTGTATCCCCTTTTCAGTGAGAGTAATCTTTTTTTCCTTTAAAAGATGGCCCACAGCCCGCTTAAACTCATTCTTGCTCATCCCGGTTTCCCGGCGGATCACCTCCGGGGCTGCCTTGTCATTGAAGGGAAGGCCGCCTCCAAAGCTGTCAATCAGGGCAAGCACCTTCTCCCCGTCCTCGTCCATCTGCAGATAAGCCTTCTGGCGGATGCTCAGATCCAGCTTGCCGTCCTCCTTGACACGGATGACTCTGGCCTCCACAGTCTCGCCCACAGTGAGCTCTCTGCCAAACAGCTCCTTTTTGGGAATCAGGGCAGAATACAGGTCGTCCACCGCCACAAAAGCGCCGAAATTATCGCTGATCTCGTACACGGTACCAGTGACCTTATCATCCTTCTGATAAGGACTCTCCTTGGACAACTCCCTGTGCACATTCATGGTAGCGCAAAGCCTGCCGCTCTTATCTATGTACATGGAGACCAGTACCTCTTCGCCCTCCTGTACCTTACGCTTCTGCTGGCGATAAGGCAGCAGCAGATCCTTTTCCAGACCCCAGTCCAGAAAAGCGCCGATCTTCCCCACCTGCACCACCTTCAGCCTGGCCACCTGCCCCAGGCAAAGCTTCGGCGTCAATGTGGTGGAAATCAGCCGATCCTGGCTGTCCCTATAGACAAAAACCTCAACCTCATCCCCGGGGCGCTTACCCTCGGGTACATATTTATTAGGAAGCAGCACCTCCTCCGTGCCGTCCTCCTCCGACAGATATACGCCAAAGTCCACCTTTCTGGTGATCTTCAGCGTCTGCATTTCTCCTAAGCGAATCATAATCTCTCCTGTATTAATTCTGAAATCAATGTACTCATTTCATCGGCAGGCGATTTTTGCCGCAGCACGCTTCTCTCCGGCAGTCAATTCCCGACGTCCTTTTCTTCTTCGACGGTCAAAGCCTGTCATTGCACTTTTTCTCTCTGGCAGTCAGCTCTTACTGACACATCTTTCCTTCAGTACTCAACTCATGCCGTCATCATGTGCATATTGATCAGGGCGGCTCCCTGCTCATTTTCAAGCTTTATCTGATATCCCTGCTCAACCTTCAGCACCACCGGATACACCAGATCCCCCTTATGAGCCTGCCCCTTGTATTCAATCAGCAGCTCCTTCACCTGCGGATTCTCCCCCATCATTTCCAGTGCGTCCATGGCGATGGTCACATATCTGGCGTTATTGACATGATGATTGGTATCCTGAAAATCCGGCAGAATCTGTATGGGGGCAAGCCGCTCTCCGCCCTCCTCCATCACAAGCTTGCGGGGCGCATAATCCATGGGCAGCCGCTCCTCCAGCACATAACGGGTTCTCATTTCCTCATCCGGCCTGACCGGGCGGAACCGCTCCGTATCCAGCAGCGACCAGATGGAACTGGCCTGCACCAGCATCTGCCCCTGCTCATCCTTCATAAAGAAATTACGCATCCCCAGAAAGCTCTTAAACTCATAAGGAAAGGTGCCGATGGTCACCCTCTCCCCGATGCCCGGCCTTCTCAGAATCTGTATCTGCCAGAAAGACAATATCCACGCAATCTTCCGTTCCGTCAGATACTCAATTCCCACCCCCAGATCCTCCGACTGAAAGGTAGAACAGTCCTGAAAATAATCTACGATCTTCGGCACCGCCAGAAGACCGTCCTCATGCAGCTCACTATATCTGACACAACTTTCAAACTGATACATGTCTCTCCCTTCTTTCACTTTTTCCCCGCCGCCTATTATAACCTGTCAGTTTCAAAAACTCAATAGCGTTTCCGGAAATGTTACAATTTTGGTTAAGGTGTCAAAAGTAGTGTTTTGTTATGAATCACCTTCTAAACGTGCTATACTGGATACATCAAAGATGAGGTATCCGT
>JAJPYH010000168.1 GCA_021205045.1 Lachnospiraceae bacterium
TTGGGACATTTTCTCTTGTGGTATATAAGGACATTATCATAAATGGCTTATATTTTTGTCAAATTTACATAAAATGTGATTGACAGACATAAAAAGCAATGCTAGAATAGCTTAGGCGGGAAAACCGTCAAAAAATTTCACAAGACGTAGATGCAGGACGTCCTGTGAAAAATTTTTTTATAAGGAGAGAAAAAATGAAAAAGAAATTATTAGCGGTACTGCTTGCCGGGGCAATGACTGTTTCCATGCTCAGCGCCTGTGGCAGTTCCAGCAGTTCCAGCACAAGCAGCAGTTCTTCTGAGAGCAGCTCCAGTGAGAGCACAAGCTCCAGCGAGAGCAGCAGTGACAGCACCACCACATCTACCGGTGCTGGTGAGACCATCACCATCTGGGTGGCGGACGCTGTTACCAGCCTGACTCAGACCAAGGCTGAGGAGTTCATGGCCGAGAATGGCTATGAGTATACCATCGTGGTAGAGTCTGTAGGTGAAGGCGACGCGGCTTCCAATATGATTACCGACGTTGTGGGCGGCGCGGATATCTTCGGTTTTGCGCAGGATCAGCTGGCCCGTCTGGTGGCGGCAGGCGCCGTACAGCAGCTGACCGGTACCGGCTATGATACCACCATTGAGGAGGAGAATGGCGCAGGTTCCGTAGCGGCGGCTACCTTCGGCTCCACTCTGTATGCGTTCCCCATGAGCGCGGACAATGGCTATTTCCTGTATTATGACAGCAGTGTTGTGACTGATCCCACCTCTTTGGAGGCGATCGTAGCGGACTGCGAAGCGGCAGGCAAGAATTTCTACTTTGAGATCAACTCCGGCTGGTATCAGGTAGCATTCTTCTTTGGCACAGGCTGCACCCTTACTTATGAGACCAATGATGACGGCACCTTCGCTTCCTGCGATATCGACTATGCGTCCGATGCCGGTGTTGTGGCATTAAAGGAGATCATCGAGCTGCAGTCCTCCTCCGCGTTCCAGAATGGTTCATCCCTGAGCAGCGCTACCAACGTGGGAGCCATCGTGGACGGCACATGGGATTCTGACGCGGCAAAGGAACTGTTCGGCGACAATTACGCGGCGGCAGCACTGCCGACCTTCGAAGGATCTGACGGCAATACTTATCAGCTGGGTGGCTTCAGCGGATATAAGCTTCTGGGCGTGAAGCCTCAGACAGACGCCGACAAGCTGAGAGCCTGCCTGGAGCTGGCTCAGTATCTGACCAGCGAAGAGTGCCAGCTTGAGAGATACAATGAAGTAGGCTGGGGCCCCTCCAATCTGGCAGCACAGGAAGATGAAGCTGTACAGTCTGACGTGGCTTTGAGCGCTCTGGCAGAGCAGTCCAACTACAGCATGGGTCAGGGACAGTATCCGGATGATTACTGGACCTTAGCCACCGCTCTTGGCGATGATATTATTTCCGGCAACATCACTTCCTCCACTTCCGATGATGATCTGATGACCACTCTGGAGGATTTCGAGACCAAGTGCATCTCTTACGCACAGTAAGGCTGAGTAAGCAATACAGTACATGAAGTTTTCAAAGGGGAGAGGCTGCATCTCTCCCCTTGATTCTTTCAGAAACATAGAATGGGGGTACTATGAAAAAAGTTGCGGCATTTTTTCAGGCGATCGGCGCTAATATCAAGGATATTGGCGTGACGTTCAAGGAAGGCGACTGGAAGACGAAGCTGTCTTTTGTAATCTTTGGCTTTGGTCCGCTTTTGAGAAAGTATTATCTGAGAGGCATAGCCTTTCTGGCGCTGGAAATCCTGTACATATGGTATATGGTTTCCTTTGGCACGTCCTATCTTGCCAAGTTTGGCACTCTGGGTACTGTGGAAACCGGAATGGATCCCACGACCTTTGTCACAGTCTATGGCGACAACAGCTTTCTGATTTTGCTGTGGAGTCTTCTGAGTATTATGTTTACGGTTCTTCTGATCTGCCTTTGGCGGATGAATATCAGTGAGAACCGCCGTGAGGAGCTGGCGGCGAAGGTCGGCAAGGAGGTTCCCACAATCCGCCAGGATCTGCATCAGCTCATTGACAGTAAATTCAACTATACCTTATTGTCTCTGCCCACACTGGGTATTTTCCTGTTTATGATCCTGCCGATCATTTTCATGATCTGCGTGGCTTTTACCAACTATGACTTTACCCATCAGGCGCCGTCCAAGCTCTTTACCTGGGTGGGGCTGAGCAATTTTGCGAATCTGTTCTCCTTCGGCGGAGACGGCTTCGGCGCGACGTTTGGCAAGGTCTTAGGCTGGACTCTTGTATGGGCTTTCTTTGCAACTTTCTTAAATTATTTCCTGGGAATGGCAGTGGCCATCCTGATCAATATGAAGGGGATCAAATTCAAGAAGCTGTGGAGGACTATCCTGGTCATGACCATCGCGATCCCTCAGTTTGTTTCTCTTCTGTATGTGTCGAAGCTGTTCGCGGCGGATGGCCTAGTGAACTCTTATCTGCTGAAATGGGGCGTGATTTCGCAGGCTCTGCCCTTCTGGACCAATCCTACCTGGGCGAAGGTGACGATCATTGTCCTGAACTGCTGGGTGGGTATCCCCTATCTGATGCTGATCAGTACCGGTATTCTGATGAATATTCCGGAGGATCTGTACGAGAGCGCCAGGATTGACGGAGCCAATCAGTTCCAGATGTTCCGGAAGATCACTCTTCCCTACATGCTGTTTGTAACCGGTCCGTATTTGCTGACGAGCTTCACGGGTAACCTGAATAACTTCAATATCATATACCTGCTCAGCGGCGGCGGGCCCACTACCATGTCCATGTCAGGAGGCGCCGGCACCACGGATCTGCTGATCACCTGGCTGTATAAGATGACGGTCAATGATACCAACTATTGCATGGCGGCTGTCATCGGTATCATGGTGTTCGTAGTGACGGCAGTGATTTCACTCGTTGTTTATGGCATGCTGCCATCCGTAAAAGATGAGGAGGGCTTCCAATAATGGCGAATAAAGCAAAACAGAGCGCCAAAGCAGCTGGCATTGAAATGAATAAGACGAAAGTTAAACCGGGTCATGTGGTTGCCTACATTGTGTTGATCCTGATCAGTATTATATGGCTGCTCCCCTTCGTGGGAATTGTGCTGCAGAGCTTCCGTTCCTTTACCCTGGAATACGGCGGTATGGTGGATTACCTGCTTCCCAAGACTTTTTCTCTGGACAGCTATACCTGGCTGTTTTCCGGTGAGAGCCAGTTCGTGAAGTGGTACGCCAATACCGTAACCATTGCATTCTTTGTGGCTATCGGCCAGACCTGCATGGTGCTGATGGTGAGCTACGCCCTGTCCCGCATGAGGTTCAGGGGCAGAACTCTCTGGATGAGGATCTGCCTGATCCTGGGCATGTTCCCCGGATTCCTGACCATGATCTGCCTGTATTTCCTGTTAAAGCAGTTTGGTCTGACTCAGGCCGGTGCCATTCCGGGCTTGATCCTGGTGAGTGTGGCCAGTTCTGGTATGGGTTATTATGTGTGCAAGGGCTTCTTTGACACTATCCCGAAGTCTTTGGATGAGGCAGCCAGAATTGACGGCGCTTCCCGGGCCAGGGTCTTCTTTACTATGATCATCCCGCTGTCGAAGCCGATTATTATCTACACAGCTCTGACGGCGTTCATGGCTCCCTGGAACGACTATATCTTTGCTTCCTACATTGCTTTCGGCTATTCCGACAGCTACAATGTGGCCGTGGCCTTGTATCGGTGGGTCAATACCAACGACTATCAGGGATACTTCACCAGGTTCTGCGCCGGCGGCGTGTTGGTCGCCATTCCGGTTACCATCCTCTTCATGTGCCTGCAGAAGTACTATGTGGAAGGTGTTACCGGCGGTGCTGTGAAGGGATAAATTGCTGCGCTGCGAGTTTTATGCAGACGGCGGTGAGAAGCGATTTCTGAACTGCCTATAGGTTTATCGGTTTTAAACGGTTATGAGAACTGCTCGTCACTTCAGTGGCGGGCAGTTTTTTTGCCTATGTGAGGCACCCGAAGGACGTTTCGCAGAGGAAGTGACTGATTCGCAGTCAGATTGAGGAATATAATCAGCTTCTTACAGGCAAACTGCTCCTGACGAGTCTGTTTATATCTCTTAAGTCGGCTTTGAACAGTAACAAGTTGCGAAAAATAATGAAATTTTAGTGGAATTGTTCTCCGGAGAGGTTTATTATGTGTTCTGTAAAGCTAATGACACACTCTCGCTCTGATAAGGAGATGAAATTTTATGAAAATCGTTTTGCAGGATCTGACGAAAACCTTCCCTGCCCGGGGCAAAAAGAGCGAGGGAGAGGTGACTGCCGTGGATCATTTTAACTTTGAGATTCCTGATGGAGAGCTGATCGGCCTTCTGGGTCCTTCCGGCTGTGGAAAATCTACCACTCTAAATCTGATCAGCGGTCTGCTTGCCCCCACCAGCGGCAAAATCTTTTTTGGTGAGGATGATGTGACCAGCCTGCCTCCGGAGAACAGGGGTGTGGGGCTGGTGTTTCAAAATTATGCTCTCTATCCCCACCTGACAGTCAAAAAGAATATTATTTTTCCTCTGGAAAATTTAAAGGGAGATCAGAAGCTGACCAAAGCCCAGATGTCTGAGAAGGCCATGGAGGTGGCGAAGCTGGTGCAGATTGAGAATCTGATGGACAGAAAGCCCGGTGAGCTCTCCGGCGGACAGCAGCAACGGGTTGCGATAGCAAGGGCGTTGGTCAAAATGCCACGGGTGCTTTTGCTGGACGAGCCTCTCTCCAACCTGGATGCCAGACTGCGGTTGCAGACCAGGGAGGAGATTCGCCGGATTCAGAGAAAAACGGGGATTACCACGGTCTTTGTGACCCATGACCAGGATGAGGCCATGAGCATTTCCGACAGAATTGTGGTTATGAAGGACGGACAATTACAGCAGATCGGAAAGCCTCAACAGGTCTACGACGATCCTGCCAATCTTTTTGTGGCAAAGTTTCTGGGAACGGCTCCAATCAATGTATTGCAGGGCAGGGTGCAGGGCGGCAGAATCAGTATCGGCAGCGAGGCGGTCATGGAGAGTCAGTGAGTAGATGATCAGGAGGCGACGGTGGCCATCCGCCCGGAGGGTTTTGTCCTGCAAAAGGACGGTCCTTTTACCTGTCAGCTTGACCGGCTGGAGGTCATGGGGCGGGATGTCAGCGTGATCAGTGAGCATCCGGCCTGCGAAGCGCCGAAGGCGCGCTCCATTGTGCCTGCGGAGACGATGGTGGATCTGAGGCAGAAGGAGGTTCGTTTTGCTTTAAAGCCGGGAAAGGTGTTCCTTTTCCATAAGAAAACAGGGGTGCGCATTCCGTTTGTGCCGGTGGATGACAGCAGGAAGCCGCAGTTATTTTCCATAAAGGATGATGCCGATGAAGAGCGGTTTGCCGCACACGCAAAAGATGACGGCATGGAATGGCAGTCCCCTGTGCAAAGGAAGGAGGCCTCTCATGATTGAGAAAAAAAGCGCCAAAGCCTGGCTTTATCTTTTGCCGGCTTTTCTGTTTCTGGCCGCATTCATGATTTATCCTCTGATTGATGTATTTATCTACTCCTTTGAGGAAGGGTACAATTCCGCGTCCCAGACCTACTACGGCATCGGCCTGTACAATTATTCCTATGTACTCCATGACACCTATTTTCTGCAGGCAGTCAAAAATACCTTTCTGCTGGTGATCATCACAGTGCCTCTGTCCACGGGACTGGCCCTGCTGATTTCCGTGGCTTTAAATTCCATCAAAGCATTGCGGGAATTTTTGCAGACGGTTTATTTCCTGCCTTATGTGACCAACACCCTGGCGGTTGGGCTGGTGTTCATGATTTTATTTAAAAAGACCGCTTATTCGGACGGTCTTGTCAATCTGCTGATTCAGTTTTTTGGGGGCAGCAGCGTGGATTTCATTGACGGGCCTTACTGGGCGAAGATGTTTGTACTCTGCTTTTACACCATCTGGGTGGTGATGCCCTTCAAAATCCTGATTCTGACCAGCGCGCTGGCCAGCGTTAATCCCATTTATTACAGTGCGGCCAGGGTGGATGGAACTCCGGTATGGAGAATCTTCTTTAAAATTACGCTGCCCATGATTTCTCCGATGATTTTTTACCTGGTGATCACCGGCTTCATTGGGGCGTTCAAGGCTTACTCCGATGCGGTGGCGCTGTTTGGCACAGACTTAAACGCGGCGGGGATGAATACCATTGTGGGCTATGTATACGATATGCTTTACGGAGACAGCGGGGGATACCCGTCCTTTGCCTCCGCAGCGGCTATCATTCTGTTTGTCATTGTGCTGACGATTACCTGTATCAACCTGCTGGTGAGCCGAAAGCACGTGTATTATTAAAGGAGTTTTTATGGACGATCTGACAAGCTATGAAAAAATCACCCGCCGTACCCGCGCGCGGCAGCATATCACGAAGACGCTGACCTACATTTTGCTGCTCTTCTGGGCTTTTATGGTGCTGTTTCCTTTTTACTGGATGATACTGACTTCCATCAAGAGCTACAGTTCCTATAACGCGGAGTATATTCCCTCGTTTATTGCCCGCTCACCCACGCTGCAAAATTATGTGGATGCCTTTACCACGGTACCGTTAGGAAGGTATTTGCTGAATACGCTGATTTTTACTCTGATTACCACGGCCATCATGCTGGTGGTGACCACCCTTGCGGCCTTCGCCTTCGCCAGACTGGAATTCCGGGGCAAGAATATTGTGTTCACACTGTTTTTGTCTCTGATGATGATTCCCAATGAACTGGTGGTCATTACGAATTTTACTACCATCACAAATCTGGGCTGGAGAAATACCTTTGTGGGACTGATTCTGCCCTCGGTGACCAGTGTGTTTTATATTTATCTGCTGAGGGAAAATTTCGCGCAGGTGCCGGATGAGCTTTATTACGCCGCGAAGGTGGACGGAACCTCGGACCTGCGATATCTGCGGCGGGTGCTGATTCCCATCTGTAAGCCCACAATGATTACCATTGTGATCCTGAAAATTATCGAGTGCTGGAATTCTTATGTGTGGCCGCGCCTGATCACTGACGATGAGGCCTATTATCTGGTGTCCAACGGCATTCAGGAGATCAGGGAGAACGGGTTCGGCCGGGAAAATATTCCCGCCATGATGGCGGCGGTGGTGGTGATTTCCGCGCCGCTGATTATTCTGTTCCTCTGCTTCAGGAAGCAGATCATGGCAGGGGTAGCCAGGGGAGGAACTAAAGGATGAGAGGCTTATTACGAAAGTGGGATCATTTTTTTCTTTATAGGAAATTCCGATTTTCATCAGGCAGGGTGTCTTCGCGGGAAGACCTTGCAAAAGGAAAGTCAGGCGTGGTTAAAAAGGCAAAAGCAGTATGCAGAAAGTCAATGGCTGTAACGCTTGCTGTATTAACCTGTATGACTCTCACTGCCTGCCACGGTTCCCGGGAGACTACAGCCTTTGAGATTCCGGAGGAGTTTGACACCTCCCGCACCTACGAGATTACCTTCTGGGCCAAAAACGATACGAATAAAAACCAGACCGCTATTTATAAGCAGGCCATTGAGGACTTTCAGGAAATCTATCCGAATATAACGGTGAATCTGAAGCTGTATACCGATTACAGTAAGATATATAACGATGTGATTACCAATATCTCCACCGGCACTACGCCCAACGTGTGTATCACCTACCCGGATCATATTGCTACCTATCTGACCGGCGAGAATGTGGTGGTGCCCCTGGATGATCTGATGACGGATGAAAAATATGGCCTGGGCGGCAGCGAGGTGCTCTTCGACGCCCCCACTGTGGAGGAAATCATCCCGGAGTTTCTGGAGGAATGTCAGATCGGCGATCATTATTATGCCCTGCCTTATATGTGTTCCACCGAGGCTTGCTACGTCAATAAGACTTATGTGGAGGCGCTGGGCTATACTCTGCCTGATGTGCTGACCTGGGATTTTATCTGGGAGGTGTCCGAGGCGGCCATGGAAAAGGATGAGGATGGGAATTTCGTGATCAACGGCCAGAAGACCATGATTCCCTTCATCTATAAGTCCACGGACAATATGATGATCCAGATGCTGAAGCAGAAGGATGCGGGATATTCCACTGCCTCCGGGAGTATTGATATTTTCAATGATACCACGGAGGAGCTGCTTTATACTATCGCGGAGCATGCCGCCACAGGCGCCTTTTCCACTTTCAAGATTTCCAGCTATCCGGCCAATTTCCTGAACGCGGGGCAGTGCATTTTTGCGGTGGACTCTACCGCCGGTTCCACCTGGATGGGAACGGACGCGCCCCTTCTGGATATCAGCGAGGATTCTCTGGTGGAGTTTGAGATCGCGGTGATGACTGTTCCTCAGTATGACACAGAGAATATCCAGATGATTTCTCAGGGACCCTCGATCTGTATTTTTAATAAAGAGGATTCCCAGGAGGTGCTGGCATCCTGGCTGTTTGTGCAGTATCTGCTGAGCAACGAGGTGCAGATTGCCTATGCTGAGACGGAAGGATATGTGCCGGTCACTGCCGCCGCACAGAATTCGGCAGAGTATCAGGATTATCTCTCCCGCAGCGGGGAGGACAATGACACCTATTATGAGGTGAAGATCGCGGCCACGGAGCTTTTGCTGGAGAATACGGAAAATACGTTCACTACCGCGGTGTTCAATGGTTCTGCGTCTCTCAGGGACGCCGCAGGGCAGCTGATTGAGAATGTGACCAAATCTGCACGCCGCAGGGAAACGGTAGATGAAGCTTATATGGAGCAGCTGTTTGAGGATATTACTTCGCTTTATCGGCTGGATCAGATTTCCACGGTGGATGGAAAGGTGGATCTGGGACCGCTTCCGGCTACCGCGGTGGCGCTGCTGGCGGCGTTAGTGGTGACCTGGGTTTGTATTATTGGATATTTTCTTTATCAAAGGATTAGAAAAATTTCGCAGAATGACCATTGAATTATCGGAGGATTTCATTATAATAGGGTTCGAAAAGGAGGATTATTTATTATGAAAAAGAAATTAGTAATGGCACTGGTTCTTTCCATGAGCCTGGGGCTGGCTGCCTGCGGAAGCACAAGTTCTGAGAGCTCCGGCAGTGAGGACACAGAGGAGACTGTGGAGGAGAGCACAGAGGAAACTGAGGAAACAGAAGCGGAGGACGCCGGAGAAGAGGAGTCCGCAGACGAAGCGGAGGATGCGGAGACTGTTGCTGTCATGACTTATGAGGAGTATGCGGCGGCGGAGCTTGATACGCAGGTGTGTGTGGAGACTTATGTGCAGGCGACCCAGTCCTGGTGGGACGACACGATTACCGCTTATACGCAGGATGAGGACGGAGCATATTTCCTGTACAACATGACCTGCTCTGAGGAGGACGCGGAGCTGCTGGTGCCCGGGACGAAGATTATTGTGACCGGTTATAAGTCCGAGTGGTCCGGCGAGGTGGAAATCATTGATGCAACCTTTGAGTTTGCCGATGACGGCGACAGCTATGTTGCGGAAGCCCTGGATGTGACGGATCTGCTGGCGGATGAGAGTCTGGAGGATTATCAGAATCAGTTCGTATCCTTTACCGGCATGACCGTGGAGCCTTCTACGGACGCCGACGGCAATGAGGTGGCTTTCCTGTACAACTGGGACGGCTCCGGTGAGGCGGGCAGCAACTGTGACTTGTACTTCAATGTGTCCGTCAATGGCGAGACCTATAACTTTACCGTGGAGTCCTATCTTTGCGGCGAGGATACCGAGGTGTATCAGACCGTGACGGAGCTGGAAGTCGGTGATGTGATCGATATGGAAGGTTTCCTGTACTGGTATGAGGGCGTAAATCCGCACATTACTTCGGTGACTGTGGTTGGATGAAGTCTTGTTCAGGTGAAAACTGAAGAAAGCTGAAGAAAGGTGCCATTGTGCTGTATGCGCGGTGGCATCTTTTATTATAGAGAATGATAAAAATATTTGCTGTTTCCTATAAGGGGTTATACACATGATCGGGCAGGGGCACGTCCATTTTGATTCTGAGGGAATTTTTGACAGGATCTTTTCATAGATACCAATATAGAAAATCATTTTGGGTCAGAATATGAAGACAATCTATGTGAAAAAGCTGCTGTCCGGAAATTTCCCTGTCCGGGTGCTGTCTGTGCTGGGACTGTTTTTGTTTGCTTTTTTTGCAGGCGGGGCGTTAGCCAGGATGGTGAAGGGTGTGAATGTGTCTGAGGCGGTCAGTACAAATGTCGGCATTTCTGAGACTGTCAACTGGGGCCTGGGCTTTGGCGCATCGGGGGAGAAGCCCACAGGCATGGCTACTGTCGGAGAGCTGGCGGAGTACAACGCCTATTTTATGTCGGATACGGAGGAGAAGGTGATTTATCTGACCTTCGACTGCGGCTATGAAAACGGCAACACGGAGGCCATTCTGGACGCGCTGAAAAAGCATAACGCGCCGGCCACATTTTTTGTGGTGGGATATTTTCTGGAGAGTGCTCCTGAGCTGGTGAAACGCATGGTGGAGGAGGGACACACGGTGGGCAACCACACCTACAATCATCCGGATATGTCTCAGATTTCCGACATGGCCTCCTTCAAAAAGGAGGTGGAGGACAATGCGGCTCTGTTTCAGGAAGTCACCGGCACGGATATGGCCATGTACTATCGTCCTCCCCAGGGCAAATACAGCGTGGATAATTTAAAGATGGCCCAGGAGCTGGGCTACGCTACTTTTTTCTGGAGTCTGGCTTATGTGGACTGGTATCAGGATGATCAGCCCACCCATGAGGAAGCCTTTGACAAACTCCTGGGCCGGGTTCATCCGGGAGCCATTGTGCTGCTGCACAATACATCTCAGACCAACGGGGAGATTATTGATGAGCTTTTGACGAAGTGGGAGGAGATGGGATATCGCTTCGGGGCGCTGTCGGATTTCGCACAGCCATAGTGTGGGATGAGTGGCCGGAAAAGGAAAAGTGACAGGCGGGAAAAGGGCACATGATCAGGAAAAGGAATCCGGAAAAGATGGTTTTATTTTCATCTGTGCGTTGATTTTTGAGAGGGGATAAAGTATTCTATAGTTGTGCGCAAAAAGCGCTTTTGTGTAGGAGCGTCCTGTGAACAGCCCGGGGAACGCCGATGGTCTGTGAAATACGGAGCGGGATAAGTGAAAAATGATATAAAGTCGTTGATATAAACAGAAAGGCGGCAAAATGCCTGATAGGATAAAGGGGAAAATAACCGGACAGAGGCTGATCCCGACAGTAATCGTGCTGGCGCTTTTTATTTTTGTGGGTGTCAGGTACGGCTTCTGGTTTGCCTCCAATGATGATTATGTGATGAACGCGATTCTTTCCGGGGCATATATGGGGAGGGCAGATATTCATAATGTATATATGTCTCCTGTTCTCAGCCTTGTATTTGCGGCTTTGTATCGTGTGATTCCCGTTTTGCCCTGGTATGGGCTGTTTCTGGCAGGAAGCCAGTTTGCGGCGCTGTGGCTGTGTTTGAGATGTATCTTTGACCGCTGTGAAAAGATGTGGACCAGAGCTGTCGGCACAGTGTGCTTCGCGGCTCTTTTTGCGGCGCTTTTATTTTCGGAGCTGGTGTTTTGCCAGTATACGCTGGTGGCCGCGGTGCTGGCGGATTCGGCTATTTTTCTGCTCCTTCTGGAGCCACAGGAGGAAAGCGGTACCGGGCGGAGGTCTCTGGTACTTCCCTTTGTCCTGTATGTGCTGGCGGAGCTTCTGCGCAGCAATGTGGGTCTGATGCATCTGGTGTTTCTGGGGATTGCCTGTCTGTATAAGGTCCTGTGGGAAGGGGAGAACCGGGCCGGGCGGGCGCAGAGAGCTCTGATGGCGGCGGCCACTGCATGCCTGGGGCTGGGGGCTGTGCTTCATGAGACAGTGCTGGTGCTGGGGTGCATTGGACTGCTTGGCTGTTATCTCATTGTATGGCTGGCGCAGTCTTTTCGTCAAAAAAAGAATATTATATGATTAAAGCGACAAAAGGGTAAGCATTTTCAGCTTACTTCACAGAACCTTT
>JAJPYH010000205.1 GCA_021205045.1 Lachnospiraceae bacterium
AGTCGGGGCTAATGTTAAAGATTTTTCGGGACATTTTCAAAAATGCTTGACATCCGGAAAGGTCTCAGACCCGACCGGACGCTTTTGCTTTTGTTTTATTTTACCTCATCATTTTTGTGCGGCACCTCGTACTGCTGCTTTATTTTACCTCATCACTTTTGCGCGGCACCTCGTACTGCTTCGCCACCAGATGAGCGGCACCATACCTCTCGCGCAGCAAAGGCTTTTCAATCTTGCCCGTTGCGTTTCTCGGCACCTCCGCGAAAATAATCTTCCGCGGACGTTTGTAGCGGGGCAGCGCCTTACAGAATTCCATGATTTCCTCTTCCGTACAGGTCATACCGTCATGAATGGAAATCACCGCGCCGGTAATCTCGCCTAACCGCTTGTCCGGCAGACCGATGACCGCCACATCCTTGACATTCTAATAAGTATTCAGGAAATTTTCAATCTCCACAGGATAAATATTTTCGCCGCCGCTGATGATCACGTCCTTTTTGCGGTCCACCAGGTAATAAAAACCGTCCTCATCCTGCATGGCCATGTCGCCGGTGTGCAGCCAGCCGTCCACCAGCGTCTGAGCGGTGGCCTCCGGGTCATTGTAATAACAGGTCATCAGTCCGGGTCCCTTTACCAGCAGCTCTCCCACATCGCCCTGCTTTACATCCTTCCCGTCATTGTCCACAATCCGGCATTCCCAGCGATAGCCGGGGATCCCGATAGCTCCCACCTTATGAATATTCTCAATGCCCAGGTGGACGCAGCCGGGGCCGGTGGATTCGGAGAGCCCGTAATTGGTATCATATAAATGATTGGGGAAATACTCCTTCCAGTGGCGGATCAGGGATGGCGGAACGGGCTGGGCGCCCACATGCATCAGTCTCCACTGAGACAGTTCATAGTCCTCCAGCTTCAGTCTGCCGCTGTCCAGCGCCTCCAGAATATCCTGCACCCAAGGCACCAGAAGCCAGACAATGGTGCATTTCTCCCTGGAAACCGCGTCCAGAATAATCTCCGGCTTCGTGCCGGTCAGAAGCACCGCCTTAGAACCGGCGCACAGACTGCCCATCCAGTGAAACTTCGCACCGGTATGATACAGGGGCGGAATACACAAAAATACATCCTTCCTGCTGGTCAGATGGTGCTTCTGCTCCATCTGCGCGGCCTGCATCAGACTCTCATGATTATGTAAAATAGCCTTCGGGAAGCCGGTCGTCCCGGAAGAAAAATAAATCGCGGCGTCATCCTCGTCCTCCAGCCGGATTAACGGCGCCTGACTGGAGCAGTCCGCCACCATCTCCCGGTAACTCTCGGCAAAGGTTGGACAGCCATCGCCAACATAAATCAGCAGCCGTCCCCGGCTCAGATCCTCCTGAATGGATTCCAGTCTCCCTACAAACTCCGGCCCGAAGAAAATAATCTGAACCTCAGCAAGGTTTGCACAATATTGAATCTCCTTCGCGTCAAAGCGGAAATTGAAGGGTACCGCGATGGCGCCGGTCTTCAATATGCCAAAATAAATAGGCAGCCATTCCAGACAATTGAACATCAGAATTGCCACCCTGTCGCCCCTCTGAATCCCGCGCTCCAGCAGCATATTGGCGACCCGGTTGGCCTTCTCGTCAAAGACCGCCCAGGTGATCTCCCTGCGATACGCCGAGCTGGAAATGGGCTCCACCAGCTCATATTCCTTCCAGGTGGTGCGCCTCCTGTCCTTGATCAGAGGATTCAACTCCACCAAAGCCACCTCATCGCCGTATAATTTGTGATTTCTCTCCAGATAATCTGTTACAGGCATCGAAATTGCCTCCTTTTGTAGTTCCCATATTTTGCTTTTCCACGTTAAAGCGTTATGCTTTAACGCATAAAATCAGGCTAACACAATTCATGTTAAATGTCAATGAAAATAAGGGGACAGGAAGCAATTGACTTAACGTGTTTTTTCCTTTATAGTAATTGTCGACTTAAGTAATAACGAGAGGAGAACCTTATGATCATAGATTTCCATACCCACACCTTCCCCGACGCGATCTCAGAACGGGCCATCCGCAAGCTGGCCATGGCCGCGGACTGCGCCCCGAACAGCGACGGCACCCTGCACGGACTGGAGGAATCCACCCATCACGCCCGTATCGATTACAGCGTAAACCTGCCCGTTGCCACTTCCCCCGCCCAGGTGGAGAAAATCAACCGCCAGAACATTGAAAATCAGGAAGCGGACCGTCTCCAGAGAGTCCTCCATTTCGGGGCTATGCACCCGGATTATGAGAATTACAAAGCGGAACTCCGGTATCTCAAAGACCATGATGTAAAAGGAATCAAACTCCACCCGGCCTATCAGAGCACCGATCTGACCGATCCCCGCTATCAGCGGATCATTGAGGAGGCCGCAGCTCTGGATCTGATTGTGCTGATCCACGCGGGCATCGATATCGGCATCAACGACCACGATTATGCTTCCGTCTCTCAGATTCTGGAGATTGTCAGCTGGATTCAGCCTTCCTGCCTTGTGCTGACTCATATGGGCGGCTGGGCGGCTTGGGATGACGTGGAGCGCGACCTGGTGGGAGCCCCGGTATATCTGGATACAGCCTTCACCTACGGCCCCAACCGCAAATATCCCGGCGCCAGCTATAACCCTTTCAGTGAAGTATATCTCTCCGATGAGCAGTTCCTCAGAATTGTGAGAAAGCACGGCTCCGAAAACATTCTCTTTGGAACGGATTCTCCCTGGAAGGATCAGCAGGACTACCTGCGTCAGCTCCACCAGATGGACTTGACAGAAACAGAATTAAGACAGATCAGAGGGGAGAACGCGGCCCGGCTTCTCGGTTTATCCTGACCGGAAAGCCGGGGAGACGCGTCTCCCCTCTTCTTTTTCAAGCATTTACACAATTGTCCACGATTCGGCAAAAGCCTTCAGGCAGACTTACATGCTTCCACATCCCAGTAAAAAACGGCTGCAAGCATACTTACGATTTCCGTTCAAAAAAGCCTGTAATGCTCTACTGCTCCCCGCGTCCCAACAGAAATGCCTTCTGGCTCATCTCCAGGAATTTCGCAGGCACACATTCCCCGATGGCGGTCTGCCAGGTCTCCAGCGAAAAGTCAAAATATCTGGACAGCCTTCCCATGAGCACAATATTCACCGCCTTTGCGGAACCGGCCTCCTCTGCCAGAGACAGACAGTCCACAGCGTCCACCAAAGCGCCCATCTCACGCATCTTTTCAATCAGCCCCTGAGGATAGGTCATGGCGCCGGTGATCACTGGCATGGGATCGATCTGCTGGGTGTTGGTGACAATCCTTCCGCCCGGCTTTAAGTATTCCAGATACCTTGCGGTCTCCAGCTCCTCAAAGGAGACGATGTAGTCCGCGCAGCCCTTATCAATGATGGGCGAATACACCCTGTCGCCGTAGCACACATAGGTCACCACGGAGCCGCCTCTCTGGCTCATACCATGAACCTCGCTGACCTTCACATCATATCCCGCCTGCAGCAGAATATGACCCAGCAGCTTGCTGGCCAGAAGAGAGCCCTGCCCTCCGACCCCAACAATCATAATATTCTGTGTCTTCATCATGCCTCCTCCTGTGCCTGAAGCGCGTGGAACCTGCAAAGCTGCTGACATACGCCGCAGCCCACGCAGGAAGTGGTATCCACCATCGCCTTCCCGTCACGGAAGCTTAACGCCGGACATCCCAGCTTCATACATGCCTTACAGCCCTTACAGTTTTCTGATACGACCCGAAGCGGTTTTTTGTGCTTCACATATTTTAACAGAGCGCAGGGGCGGCGGCTGATGATCACAGAGGGAGCCTCCGCGGCCAGTTCCTCCTTTAATACCCTGTCGCACTCCTCCAGATCATAAGGATCCACCACTCTGACCCGGTCAATGCCCATAGCGCGGCACAGAGCTTCCAGATCAATCTTTCCCGCGGGATCTCCCTTGATATTGTACCCGGTGGTGGGATTCTGCTGGTGTCCCGTCATGCCCGTAATGGAATTATCCAGAATAATCACAGTGGAATTGCTCTGATTGTAGGCAATGTTGGCCAGCCCTGTCATGCCCGAATGTACAAAGGTGGAATCTCCGATCACCGCCACCGTCTTTTGCGTGTTCTCCTCTCCAAGCGCCTTATGAAAACCGTGAATGGCGCTGACAGAGGCGCCCATACAAAGGGTCATATCCATTGCGGACAGGGGCGCGGCAGCTCCCAGCGTATAGCAGCCGATGTCTCCCAGCACAGTGCATTTATTCCTGGAAAGGGTATAGAACAGGCCTCTGTGGGGGCAGCCGGCGCACATCACCGGCGGTCTGGCGGGAACGGGCTCCTCAAGCACCTGGCCCTGGGGGCAGGCAAAGCCCAGCTTTTCAGCCACCATATTCTGGCTGTACTCTCCCTCCATGGGGAAAAGTTCCTTGCCGGTCACCTCAAGCCCCAGCATCCGGCAATGGTTCTCAATCACCGGATCCAGCTCCTCCAAAATCACGACTTTATCCACCTTCGCGGCAAAATCCAGGATCAGCTTCTCCGGCAATGGATTGATCATCCCCAGCTTTAAGATGGACGCCTGATCGCCGAAGGCCTCCTTTGCGTACTGATAGCAGGTGGAGGAGGTGATGATGCCAAGAAAGGTATCCCCCATTTCCACCCGGTTCAGCTCACAGCTTTCCGCGTATTCAACAAGCTTCCTGGTGCGCTCCTCCACCACAGGATGACGCCTGATGGCATTGGCGGGAGTCATCACGTATTTGGCCACATTCTTTTCATATGTACGAACCGGAGGCTCGATCCGCGGCGAGGTCTCCACCACGCTCATGGAATGGGCAATCCTGGTGCACATTTTGATGATCACAGGCGTATCGAAGCTCTCGGAAAGCTCAAATGCCAGCTTCGCAAACTGAAGCGCCTCCGCGGAATCCGCAGGCTCCATCATGGGAATCTTGGAAGCGATGGCGTGATGCCTGGAATCCTGCTCATTCTGCGAGGAATGCATCCCCGCGTCATCCGCCACACAGATCACCAGCCCGGCGTTTACGCCCGTATAAGAGCTGGTAAAAAGAGGATCCGCGGCCACATTCAGTCCCACATGCTTCATACCGCAGAAGCTTCTCTTCCCCGCAAGGGAGGCACCGAAGGCCACCTCCAGGGCTACCTTTTCATTTGGCGCCCATTCACAGTAAATCTCATCAAATTTGGCGGCTTCCTCCGTGACCTCCGTACTGGGAGTGCCCGGGTAACTGGATACCACGCTGCACCCGGCCTCGTACAGGCCTCTGGCGAAAGCCTGATTGCCCAACATCAACTGTCTCATCTGTAAAATCCTTTCCCTTGATTCATAATCTGGTATAGCTGTAGCGAAAACTGCCGCAAAATCATATATCCGGACCGAGGCTTTCACATATCTGAATAACCCCGAAGACTTCAACACTTTACCGCAGCAAACAAAACTACTATTATTCTAACATCTTATACGGCGATCGACAACAGGTTTTTACTATTTTATCCATCCTGATTTACAGGAATAAGCGCACAAACGGATAGGACAAAAGCCCTATCCGCAGTGATTTTTATTATTCAGTACCCTCCGGCGTCCGTTCTGCTTTGGCCTTCGCCCCGCAAGGAAATCATCAGCCGAAAGGGAGTTTTGAAATGAGCTCTGAACGCTTAGTTGTCGATCAGCTTGCCCTCGTTATTCCAGCTGTAGAGCTTGCGAAGCTCAGCACCTACCGCCTCGGACGGATGCGCGGCTGCGCGCTTTCTCATGGCGTTGAAATGAGGAGCTCCTACCTCGTTCTCCAAAAGCCAGTTCTTGGCAAAGGTGCCGTCCTGGATGTCAGTCAGGATCTGCTTCATGGCCTTCTTGGTCTCATCTGTCACGATCTTGGGACCGGTGATGTAATCGCCATACTCCGCGGTGTTGGAGATGGAATATCTCATGCCCGCAAAGCCGGACTCAAAGATCAGGTCCACGATCAGCTTCATCTCATGGATGCACTCAAAGTAAGCGTTCTCAGGAGCATAGCCTGCCTCCACCAGAGTCTCAAAGCCTGCCTGCATCAGAGCGCAGACGCCGCCGCAAAGCACAGCCTGCTCGCCGAACAGGTCAGTCTCGGTCTCATCCTTGAAGGTGGTCTCCAGCACACCGGCTCTGGCGCCGCCGATAGCCAGAGAATAAGCCAGTGCAAGATCCAGAGCCTTGCCGGTGGCATTCTGCTGTACCGCTACCAGGCAGGGAACACCCTTGCCCTCCTGATACTGGCTGCGAACGGTGTGGCCGGGGCCCTTGGGGGCGATCATAGTCACATCCACATCCTTGGGCGGAATGATCTGTCCGAAGTGAATGGCGAAGCCGTGAGCAAACATCAGCATGTTGCCGGGCTCTAAGTTGGGAGCGATGGACTCCTTGTACATAGCCGCCTGCTTCTCATCATTGATCAGCACCATGATAATGTCGGCGCGCTTTGCGGCTTCCGCGGCTGTATAAACCTCAAAGCCCTGAGCCTCAGCCTTTGCCCAGGATTTGGATCCCTCATAAAGGCCGATGATTACATTGCAGCCGGACTCCTTGGCGTTCAGCGCATGAGCGTGTCCCTGGCTGCCGTAGCCGATAACCGCAATGGTCTTTCCCTCCAGCAGGGACAGATTGCAGTCTTCCTGATAGTAAATTTTTGCCATATTTTCCTCCAGTCTTATGCGGAAGTCTCTATGAAACAGCTGATGCACCTCAATCATGCACGGGCGGTTTCACCAAAGCTCCCAATGAAAAAATTACATTTATACAAAGCGATATAATATACGCATTGCTAACAGCTTCATTGATAAACGCCAGTTTCCTGACGCCTTACGACAGTCTGAAAACGGCTGTAACCAGAACGAATCGGGCATTCCCTAATCAATGAACACCACGTTCTCCGCACCGCGTACCAGACCCACAATACCGGTTCTGGCAAGCTCCATGATCTCGTAATTGGCCAGGAGCTTCAGAAAGGCGTCGATCTTGGACTTATTGCCCGTCAGCTCGAACATGACGCTCTCATCGCAGATATCACTGACCTTGGCCTTGAAGATGCCCGCCAGCGTCATCAGGTGCTCTCTCTCGATGGCGTCCGCCTTCACCTTGATCAGCGCCAGTTCTCTGTAGACGCTCTCATCAGGCTTTAACTCCTTGATGCTGCGCACATCCACTAACTTCCCCACCTGCTTCTCAATCTGCTCCAACACCTCATCGTCGCCGCTGGCCACAATGGTAATACGGGTAAAGCGGGGATCTGCCGTGACGCCCGCGGTGATGCTCTCAATATTGTAGCCTCTGCGGCTGAATAATCCCGAAACCCGGCTCAGAACTCCGGTGGTATTGTCTACCAGTAACTGAAATACTTTCTGCTGCATACTCTTCTCCTTTACCGGGCAGTGGCGACAGGCGCCAACCCTCACCGACTCATTTTAGCAATTTCAACTTCCAATGTCAACATTACGGAATGTAGCTGTTTTCTCAGGAAGGTTGATTTATTTTAATCTTCCGTCTGAAAAAGTTCTTCAAGCTACAAAAAGGACAGCTTCAAAAAGCGGAAGCCTTCTTTTTCTCCGGCAGGTGCCTTATTCCCATGACTGCCAGCAGGAACATGGTCGCAAAAAAGCTGTCATAAATCAGGATATGTCCCTTTCCCGGGAGAATCCCGTAAACATAATCCACCACAGCCGCCGATGAAGTCAGCTCGCCGTTACAATACAGCAGACTGTTCTCCACCGGCGTAATCACATCCGGCGAAGTAGCCAAAAGACTGATCTGCTCTGCGGAAGAGCTTTCTGCCGTTACCGTCCAGCTGTACTGCTGACCCTTTTTCAGAAAAATTCCCACTGGAAAATAATAATAGCTGCCGGAGGTGAATTCCGCAGCGCTTAAGCTTGTGGAGAAGACCTCCTCCCCCGCGCTGTCTCTGATGGCAAATAAAATGACGGCGTCTTCGTCCGAAATCTCATCAAAGGTAAGGGCGATGGCCATTTCCTGTATATAACGAAACTGAGGGATAAAATACTGTTCCGCGTATGCCCCGCCGCTGACAGGCCCCACGCTGATGCGCCCGTCCGCCCCATTGTGGCTTTCCACCGAAGCTCTGATCACACCCACAGGAAAGATCAGAAGCATACAGATCACACAGACAGCCCCGGCCAACAGGTAAAGAATTTTTTTCATAAAATAATACCGCCTAAAAAACTTTCCATAAATGGTCTCATTCGGAAAGAACTACTCCGCCTTATAAACATGGTACATGATAAAGTCGTTCTGCTCCACTCCCATCTCCCCTTCATCCTCCATCACAAGGCCGTAGGCGTCGAGAGTGCTCTGGCTGATCTGCTCACAATTGTAGGTGTAAAAGAAATAAATATCGCCCTCCAGGTTTTCCCAGTCCACATCCTGCAGATCCACCAGCTGATCGCTGTCCACATAATACTCATAGATCAGACGATATGTGGAGAAATTATAGACAACGATATCCTCCTGCTGCAGATGCTCCTCCAGATAGGCCATGGTCAGATCAGTGTTGAGCTCCAGATATTCCTGGTCAATGGCCTCTCTGTAGCGCTCCACGCCGATGGTGCAGCAAAAAAACAACAGCACCAGCTGATACCAGTTCTCCGCATGGCTCCAGGAAAGGGCAAAAAAGACGCACAGAAGGCCAAGTGCCGGATAGACATAACGGCTGTAATAAATGGGGCTGAAAATCCAGGAAACAATCACGCCTCCCGCACAGGTCAGGAAAGGCACCAGCCAGCAGAAAACGGAGAAAACATCCAGGGAATCACGCTCTCTGACCAGACTGATCAGGCCGATCACTCCCCCCGCCACCAGCAGGATCATGGTCATAACGGTGGTATATTGTACATCCGTGCCGAAAGCCCAGGTAAAATAAGACAGAATCGTCTCTCCGGTGATCTCGGGAATCCAATAGGAAGTATTTACCGCCTGAAACTGCCCCAGAAGGACCAGAAACCAGGGAAGATAAGCTATAAACATCAGTACCACGGTGATCAGCCAGCGCAGCAGCTGCTTTCTCTTCCAGATAAGCAGAGCCACAAAAAGCAGACCGCAGATCACCACAGCGGACACAAAGGAAAAATAATGGGTATAGGCAGTCCCCACTCCCCAGACAGCAAAGAATATCCAGTGGCGCAGCTTTCCGGTCATATAAGCCTCATAGGCTTCCAGGCCGCAGAAGGTCACAAAGAACAGGCCCCAGGAATACATCCTGACCTGCACTCCATACTCCATGGTGCACACCAGAAAGCTTAAGGAGGCGATGAATAAAAGCCCTGGAAAAGGCTTCTGCGTCTTTCTCTGTACCCAGAGACCGCCCCCCAGCAAAGTCAGTGTGACCGGAATAATGACCACAATCTTCTGCACCAGCAGCCTGTAGGTCTGGGTGGGAAAAAGAAGCGCCGCGATTTTGGCTATGATATAGTACAGCGGCGGGTGCACATCCCCGGCCGTCCCCTCGATGATCCCCTGAAAATTATTCTGTATCAGATTCATGGTAAAGGCTTCATCCGTGTGCACGTTGTTGTTAAAGCACAAAGAGATTAAAAGTGCCGTCACCAGAAGGGACGCTGTAATGACAAGCGCCCTGGCGTGTCTGTTCAGTTTCTGATATATACGGGAAGCCAACAGGCTTAGCTTTGTCATGGATTAGTTTGTTCTACCTTTTCTTATTGGAATATGCGCTGACCGGACTACGTTTCCCTTACTCCGCGTCAACGCACTTTGCCAGGGCCAGGGTGCCGGTGCGGGCCACCTCCACAATGCTGACCGTGCGAAGCATGGCAATCAGCACCTGAATCTTTTCCGGAGTATCGCAGATCTGAATGATCATCTGGCTCTTGCTCATGTCCGCGATCTCCGCCTTCATCATCTGGCAGATGTCAATGAGTTCACGGCGGTTGCCCAGATTATATCTGACCTTAATCAGCATCAGCTCACGGCTTAAGCTGGCGCTTTCCTCAAAGGTCTTGACCTTGATCACATCCAGCTTTTTGTTGAGCTGCTTTTCAATCTGCTCCAGAGTGCGCTGATCTCCGGAGCTGACAATGGTCATACAGGAGACCGTCGGATCGTCGGTCTCCCCAACAGCCAGAGATTCGATATTATAGCTTCTGCGCGCAAAAAGTCCGGCCACCTTGGAAAGCACACCGGAACGGTTTTCCACCAGTACAGAATATATTCGCTTCATCCTTCCCACCTCCTACACAACAACCAGATCCATGGGATCAATCAGGCACTCCAGGATCATAGACTCATCTTTGGCAAGAAACCTGTCCAGAGTCTCCTCGCACCCGTCCATGTTCTCCAGGCGCAGAAACGGGATATCATAGGCCGCGGAGAGTTTCGCCAGATCGGGGCTTCCCGCCAGGTCGATCATACTGTAATTGTCTGAATAGGTATAATGCTGATACTCTCTCACCATACCCAGCACCTGATTTTTGAGCACAATGATCTTCACCGGCACATGGTGCTGACACATGGTAGCCAGCTCCATCATGGACATCTGAAAGGAGCCGTCTCCGCAGACCGCGACGACCTGCCTGTCCGGTGCCGCCAGCTTGGCTCCGATGGCCGCGGGAATGGAATAGCCCATGGTACCCATGCCTCCGGTGGTCATGAAGCGGCCCTTGCGGACGATATGGTAAGCGCAGGACCAGATCTGGTTCTGTCCCACATCCGCCACATATACCGCATCCTCATCCATCTTTTCAGAGAGCATGGTGATAAAGGCCGCCGGATCCACATAGGCCGGGTTGGGCGTCCGCTTGGGCTCCATGGTCTTTCTGTAAAAGGAGAGCTGATCCAGCCATCTTCTGTGGCTGCCGCCGAAAGGCATGCTCATAAAATCCTGAAGGATGCTCTTCACATCCCCAACCAGAGGAATGGTGGGACCGGCGTTTTTGCCGATCTCAGCCGGGTCAACGTCGATATGAACCAGGGTCTTATTCTGGGTGATCAGACCGGGCTGGGATACGGCACGGTCGGCCACTCTGGCGCCGATCATCAGAAGCACATCGGACTCGTTCATGGCTTTGTTGGCATAAGGCTTGCCGTTATTGCCCACCATGCCGAAATACAGCGGATGCTCTGTGGGCATGGCACTGATACCCATCATGGTGCTGACCACGGGGATATTATATTTCTCCGCGAATTCCCGAAGCTCTTTGGCCGCGTCCGCGGTCAGAACGCCGCCGCCTGCACAGATAATAGGCTTGGCGCTGGTCTCTAAGGCCATAGCCACCCGGCGGATCTGGGGGACGTTTCCCTTGACAGTGGGCTTGTAGGTGCGGAGATTGACTTCTTTGGGATAGGAAAAGCTTTTGAGCTCAGCGTTCTGGACATCGATGGGCATATCGATCAGGACCGGGCCCTTTCTGCCTGTGTTGGCGATATGAAAGGCCTCCTTGAAAATCCTGGGGATATCCTCCACGTGCTTGACCAGATAGCTGTATTTGACAAAGGATTCCACGGTGCCGGTGATGTCCGCCTCCTGGAACACATCCCGTCCGATCAGCTCGCTGTTGACCTGTCCGGTGATAATGATCATGGGAATGGAGTCCGCGTGGGCTGTGGCTACGCCGGTGATCACGTTAGTGGCGCCGGGGCCGCTGGTGACGGCGCATACGCCGGGGCGGTTGGTCAGGCGGGCCATGCCGCTGGCGGCATGAGCCGCGTTCTGCTCCGTGCGGATCAGAATCCTCCTGATATCTGACTTCAGTATACTGTTATAAAATGGACAGATCGCAACACCGGGATACCCGAAAACGGTTGTGACCTTCTCCTCCTCCAGACATTTGACAATGGCATCGGCACCTCTCATAGTCTGCTCCTCCTCCTTTGGGGTTTCGAAATCGTTCCTGATTGTTTACTAAAAATTTATGATAGCACAAATTTTTGACTGATACAACTGATTTATTTTACTTCTGAGCTGCTTTATAAGCCATTTATGATAATGTCCTTATATACCACAAGAGAAAATGTCCCAAA
>JAJPYH010000017.1:0-7202 GCA_021205045.1 Lachnospiraceae bacterium
CGAGGAAATTTTGCAGAGCTTACGTTCTAAAATGGTTACATCGAAAATGATTCTTAGTATACATGATTTGATTTTTATGATAGAATGTTCTGTAACTTGTGGATTTTGCCTGTACCTGGAGAGAGAAAGGCATACATGAAATCTGACACCGGTTCACAGACCCTGCCCTATGAGCGCTTTCTTGCAAGCGGTCCGGGGGCACTGACAGACGCGGAGCTTGTAGCAGTGATTCTGCGCACAGGCACCAAAGATAAAAGCGCCCTGCAGCTGGCGCAGGAGGTACTGAATACCTACGGTATGCAGGAGAATCTGACGGTGCTCTACCGGCTCACCCTTCAGGATCTTTTAAAGCTCCACGGGATAGGAGAGGTGAAAGCGGTCAAGCTTCTGGCTCTGGCGGAGCTTTCCCGGCGCATGTCCAGGCAGAGTCTTCATTCAGATCTCTCTTTTCGGGATCCTGGCATGGTAGCGGCCTATTATATGGAGACTATGCGTCACTTCACGACAGAGCAGGTGCTGGCCGTATTTCTGGACAGCAAGGGACACTATCTGGGAGAGGAGAGACTTTCCTCCGGCACTCTGAACGCTTCCCTGATTTCACCCAGGGAGGTTTTCATCGCGGCACTTCGGCATAACGCGGGGGGATTCATTCTTCTGCACAATCATCCCAGCGGCGATCCTGCTCCGTCCGCACAGGATCAGAGCATTACCGTCAGAATCGCTGAGGGCGGCCAGCTGATTAATCTGCCGCTGATTGACCATATTATTATTGGGGATCGTACATATACAAGCTTTCGCGAGCTTGGACAGATATAGAAAGGGGTAAGATACTTTGGGAACGAATATATTCGGCATTGATCTGGGTACCAATAATATTAAAATCTACTCACAGAATGATGACGGCTACGTCATTGAGAAAAACATGATTGCCATCGAGAATAAGAAAAATATTTTCGCTTATGGCGACAGCGCCTATGAGATGTATGAGAAGGTGCCCTCCAATATCAGGGTGTCTTTTCCGCTGAATAACGGCGTCATTGCCGATATCCGGGACATGGAAGTGCTGATCCGGTATTTTATCTCGGATATCTGCAAGGGCAAGACTCTGCCGGCGGACTATTATATGGCTGTCCCGACAGATGTAACTGATGTAGAGCGGAGAGCTTTTTATGATCTGGTCAAAAACGCCGGTGTGAAGGTGAAGGAGGTCTACGTTGTGGAGAAAGCGGTGGCCGACGGCCTTGGCCTTGGCATCGATGTGAAGACCGCCATCGGCGCGCTGATTGTGGATATCGGCTTCCACACCACGGAGATTTCTCTGATTTCCCTGGGAGGCATCGTTTTGAGCAAGCTGATCAAAACCGGCGGCCTGAAGTTTGACGAGACCATCAAATCCACCATCCGCAAGGAATACAATCTGGTGATCGGCTCTAAAACCTCTGAGAAGCTTAAGATCAGCTTAAAGGAGTTAGAGGAGAGCAATCAGAAGGCCGTGGTGTTCGGCCGGGATATTGTGACCGGACTGCCCATGGAGCGGACAGTGGATCTGGAGGTCATTGACGCCGCTCTTTCTGAACAGTATGCGACGATTATTGATCATGTGAAGCTGATTCTGGAGAGGACGCCCCCGGAGCTTTCCGCGGATATTTACAGAAACGGTCTGTATCTGACCGGAGGTGCTTCGCAGATTGTCCATTTTGGTGAACAGCTGGCCGCCGGTACCGGGCTGAAGGTTATTCCGGCGGAAAATCCGGTCACCAGCGTGGCCGCAGGCCTTGCCAAGGTGATCAATGAGGACTATTACAAAACCGTTGCTTTTGCTGTAGAAGGAATGAATAAATGAGTCCGGTTGTCAAAAAAAAGGGAGAAAAATTTACGATACCCAGTAAATATCTCCTTTTTGCTTTATCTGCTCTTTGCTGTCTGCTTTTGGTGATCAGCATTTTTACAACTGTATTTGATACGGCGTTAAGTTATGTGGCCGGATACACGGTGGTACCCTTTCAGAAGGGGATTAGCATAGTGGGAACCTTTCTGACCGAAAAGGCCGACCTGTATGCGGACATGCAGGAGCTGATCGCGGAGAACGAAAGTCTGCAGGAGCAGGTGGATGAGCTGACCGTGGAGGTTAACCGTCTGCAGCAGGATCGTTATGAGCTGAATGAGCTGCGCAAGCTTTTCGATCTGGATGAACAGTATGAGAGCTATACCAAGACCGGCACCAGAATCATCTCCAGCGAGAGTACCAACTGGTATTATTCCTTTGTCATTGACAAGGGAACCGACGATGGACTTGCGGTGGATATGAATGTGATCGCGGACGGCGGCCTGGTGGGCATTATCACCAAGGTGGGACCCAACTGGGCCAGAGTATCCTCCATTATTTCAGATGATGTGTATATCATGAGTCAGGTTCTCTCCACACAGGATAATCTGCTGGTGGCCGGTGATCTGTCCTTAATCCAGAGCGACGGCGTCATCAGTTTTTCTCAGCTTCTTGATACCACCGATACGGTATCCGTGGGAGACAAAATCGTGACCAGCAATATCAGCGACAAGTTTCTGCCTGGCCTGGTGGTAGGCTACATTCAGTCCATCTCCATGGACGCCAACAATATGACCAAATCAGGAACACTGCTGCCGGCCGTGGATTTTAATCATCTGGAGGAAGTGCTTGTGATCCTGGAGCTGAAGGAGACCTACGAGGAGGAATAGGGGCGGAATATGGCTGTTATCAGAAAAGTTTTCATACAGATCGCAATGATCATTGCGGCTTATATTCTGCATACCTCGATTTTTCCTCAGCTTTCCTTTAACGGCATTATTCCCAATGTGCTTCTTCTGCTGACTGTTTTTTCCAGCTTTCAGCAGGGACTCAATACGGGCATGGTGACGGGGTTTTGTTGCGGCCTTCTGTGTGATATTTTTTACGGCTCCGTGCTGGGAGTCTATGGTATGTTTTACCTTCTGATCGGATTTTTTGCCGGCAGCATGGCTCATTTTTTCTATAAGGACGAACTGCTGTTTCCGGTAGTGATCATTGCGGTTTCAGATCTGTTCTACAATTTGGTTATGTATGTGACCAATTTTCTGCCGCGGGGCAGATTTGATTTTCAGGATTATTTTCAGGGAGTCATTTTGCCGGAGCTTGTGTATACTCTGGTGCTGGCCATACTGTGTTTACCGTTCATTGCGCTGCTGAACCGGCGGGCGCGGCGCATCAACATCAGGGAGAAAGAATCGAATGTGGGAAACGCTGAGAGATTTGTGGAAAAGGATACTTAACTCCAGGCTGTTTCTTATGGGGGTGATATTTATCGGCTGTGTCTGTGCGCTTGTGTACAGACTTTTTGTGCTGCAGATTGTCGAGGGCGAGACCTATCTGGAGGAATATGAGGTCTCCATCCAGAAGACCAGGACCATTTCCGCTACCCGGGGGAATATTTACGACTGCAACGGCGTACTGCTGGCCTACAATGAAATTTCCTATACAGTGAAGATCGAGGATGTCTATGAGGGCTCCAGCAGCAAAAATGAGCTTTTGAACGAAAATATTTATACCCTGATCAAAATGATTGAAAAAAACGGGGATTCTATCTACAGTGATTTTCATATCTATCTGGATGACAACGGTGTTTATCAGTATGATGTTTCCGGCACCTCCTTACTGCGCTTCAAGGCTGATATTTACGGGGAAAGCTATGTGGAGGATCTGACTTATGAGCAGGAAACCGCCACCGCGGAGGAAATGATGGAGTATCTGGCGGGAGAGTCCAGATACGCTGTAGGCAGCTATGAGACCGACGAGGACGGCAATACGGTGAAGGATTCTGACGGAAATGAAGTTTTCCTTGTGGGTGAGGGATATACGAAGACAGAGGTGCTGCAGATTGTTACCATCCGCTATGCCATGAGCCTGACGGCCTATCAGGTGTATCTTGGCACCACGGTTGCCACTGATGTCAGCGAGGCTACAGTTGCAGTGATCATGGAGAATATCGATGAGCTTCAGGGCGTTTCCATCGAGGAGGATACCGTCCGCAGATATACCTACGGTGAATATTTTTCTCAGATTCTGGGATATACCGGCAAGATCAGCAGCACGGAGTTAGAGGAGTTAAATGCTGAGCTTGCTGCAGACGGAGAGGAAGAAAAGTATACCTCCAGTGACGTGGTTGGCAAGTCCGGCATTGAAGAGTACATGGAACTGGAGCTTCAGGGAGAAAAGGGTTACGAGACGGTTTATGTGGATACGCTTGGCCGTGTTCTGGACACGGAAGGCACTGTGTCTCCCACTGCCGGAAATGATGTTTATTTGTCGATTGATTCTGAGCTTCAGATCGCATGTTACGACATATTGGAGCAAACCATTGCTGGTATACTCGTATCAAAGATACAGAATGTCAAAACCTATACCATGGCTGATAATGAGGACAGTTCTGATATCATTATCCCGATTTACGATGTATACAACGCGCTTTTTTCCAACAGTGTGATCAGTATCTCCCACATGGCGGGAGAGGGCGCCGGAGAGGTGGAGCAGGAGGTATACGCGGCATATCTGGATTTCAGGGAGGAAAGATATGAGTATCTGTATCATGAAATGACATCCGGTCGCACCGCGTATAACAGGTTGAGCACCGAATATCAGGCTTATGAAGAACAGCTGATTGAAATCCTGAAGGATTACGGCGTCATTGATATGGATCTGGTGGATACAGACGATGAGGTATATCAGGCCTGGTTCTCGGAAGAGACCATTTCCATGGCCGAATATCTGGAATACTGTATTTCACAGAACTGGATTGATGTAAGTCAGCTGGATCTGGAGGGAGAGTATGCGGATTCTCAGGAAATTTATCAGAAGCTGCTGGATTTTATGTTTGAGGCCGCAGAGAAATCCTCCACCTATCAGAAGCTCATTTTTAAATACATGATTCAGACAGACACCATCAGCGGCACCCAGGTGTGCAAGATCCTGATTGAGCAGGGGCTGGTGGATCTGGATGAGGAGACAGTGGACGCCCTTTATAACGGCACCATTTCCGCCTACCAGTTTATGATTGACAGAATACAGAATCTGGATATTACTCCGGCTCAGCTGGCGCTGGACCCTTACGCGGGCAGCGTTGTGGTGACGGATGTGAATACGGGAAAGGTGCTGGCTTTAGTGTCCTATCCAAGCTATGATAATAATATGATGGCCAATTCCGTGGATGCGGATTATTACGCCATGGTACAGGCGGATCAGTCCAATCCCCTGTACAATTACGCGACGCAGCAGAAATCCGCGCCGGGTTCCACGTTCAAGATGGTGTCCACCTCCGCGGCTCTGGAGGAGGGCGTGATTACACCGGAGACGACCATCACCTGCCAGGGTATCTTTACCCGGTTTACCACCTCCTACCGGTGCTGGATTTATCCCAGTGCCCATGGTGCACTGACCGCCGCTCAGGCGATCCGGCATTCCTGCAACTACTTTTTCTATGAGGTGGGATACCGGCTGAGTCTGGATGAGGATGGAGAGTATGATGCCCAGCTGGGACTGGACAGGCTTGCTTATTACGCGGATCTGTTTGGCCTGACAGAGACCTCCGGTGTGGAGATTTCCGAGTCTGAGCCCCAGGTTTCCACGGAGCTTCCTGTGCTTTCCGCCATTGGCCAGGGCACCAACTCCTATACCACTGTTGGTCTGGCCAGATATGTGACCACCATCGCAAACGGGGGCACCTGCTACAATCTGACGCTGCTGGACAAGCTGACAGATTCCGACGGCTCGGTTCTGGAGGAGTACGAGGCTGAGGTCAGGAATACGGTGGAATTTGCGGACAGCACCTGGGAGACCATTCATACGGGAATGCGGGCGGTGGTTGAAAATTCCAGCGTCTTTACCGAACTGGAGGAAACAGTGGCGGTTGCCGGCAAAACCGGAACCGCTCAGGAGAGCGCCAGCCGTCCGGACCATGCTCTCTTTGTGGGCTACGCTCCCTATGAGGAGCCCGAGATCAGCGTGGCCTGTCGTATCTGCTATGGCTACAGCTCTTCCTATGCGTCGCAGCTGGCCGAACAGATTTTTGAATATTATTTTGCGGAAGATAAGGATGAGGTGCTCCATTCCGATGCAACGGAAATGGATTCCTCCAATCTTACCAATGACAATTAACAAAACAGTACACTCCGGGAGAAAGCCACAAATCTGGCAATAATTTGTTTGGAGGAGCTCCTTATGAGTGAAGTATTAGTCGTTACCAGCGGAAAGGGCGGCGTGGGAAAGACCACGACCTGCGCCAATCTGGGCACAGGGCTTGCCGCCATGGGGTACAAGGTCTGCCTGATCGATACAGACATCGGACTGAGAAATCTGGATGTGGTGATGGGGCTGGAAAACCGCATCGTCTACAATCTTGTGGATGTGGTGGAGGGAAACTGCCGCTTAAAGCAGGCTCTGATCCGGGACAAGCGGCGCCCCAGTCTGTACTTAATGCCCTGTGCCCAGACCAGAGACAAAACCAGCGTCAATCCTTCCCAGATGGTGAAGCTGGTAACCCATTTAAGAGATATTTTTGACTATATTATCCTGGACTGTCCGGCCGGTATTGAGCAGGGCTTCCAGAACGCGGTGGCGGGAGCGGACCGGGCCATCGTGGTGACCACCCCGGAGGTGTCCGCCATCCGGGACGCGGACCGCATTATCGGCCTTCTGGAGGCGAGGGAATTCTCAAAAATTGATCTGGTCATCAACCGGCTGCGGGCGGATATGGTTCGCAGAGGAGATATGATGAGTGCTTCGGATGTGACGGATATTCTCTCTGTTCCTCTGATTGGGGTGGTGCCGGATGATGAGCATGTGGTGATTTCCACAAATCAGGGAGAGCCTCTGGTGGGCAGTATGACCCCGGCCGGAAAGGCCTACCAGAATATTTCCTACAGAGTGTCCGGCAAGGACGTTCCTCTGAATATGGAACTGGGCAGGATTACTTTCTGGACCAGAGTCTCCGGTATCTTCCACACCACCGGTTAGGAGGCGGCTTTATGAGAAATTTTTTCAGACGCAGAAGCTCCAGGGAGGTCGCCAGAGACCGACTGAAGATTTTGCTGATTTCCGACAGAGTCAACTGCTCCGCGCAGACCATGGAAATGATCAAAAATGACATTGCAAAGGTCATTTCCAAATATATGAAGATTGATGTGGAGAGCATGGA
>JAJPYH010000017.1:7212-12018 GCA_021205045.1 Lachnospiraceae bacterium
CGCCAACATCCCTATTCTGGATATTGGAAACGGGGATAAATGATTTTGACTTTTCTACAGCTTTTGAGACTGCCGGCAAAGGAAGCAGGATTTTACGAAGGGAGAGAGAATGCTCAAAAAATACAAATGGAGATATTACGATATCCGTCTTGTGATCCTGGTCATCACGGCCTCTGTCATGGGCGTCTATGCCATCGGGAGCGCCAATGAGAGCTATCAGGGCAGGCAGATGTTGGGTGTGGGTGTGGGAATCGTTCTGATGCTGATCATTTCACTGATCGATTATACGAAGATTCTCAAGCTGTACTGGCTGATTTACGCAGTGATGGCTGTGCTTTTGTTTATCACTCTCTATACGGACATCGGAGACAGCTCCAACAACGCCCAGCGCTGGATTCAGATTGGAAGTTTTACTTTTCAGCCGTCAGAAATATCGAAATTGCTATTGATTTTATTTTTGGCACAGTTTATTATGAAGTACAAGAGTGATCTGAATAAGCCCTGGATGCTGCTGATCATCATGGTACTGTTTGCCATACCGGCTTATCTGATCTTAAAGCAGCCTGATTTGTCTACTGCCATCGTCATCGCTACCATACTCTGCACCCTCCTCTTTGTCGGAGGGATCAGTTGGAAGTATGTGGTGGCGGCCTTTGCCATTGTCATTCCTGTGGGAGCCATATTTATTTTCCTGGCCATTCAGCCGGATTCTACACTATTGGCGTCTCATCAGCAGGAGAGAATTCTGGCCTACCTTTATCCGGAGGAATACCCGGACACTGCCTGGCAGCAGCTTTACAGTGTGAAGGCCATCGCCTCCGGGCAGCTGGACGGAAAGGGCTACAAGAATAACGAGGTGACCAGTTTAAAGAACGGCAGTTATATTCTGGAGCCTCACACGGATTTCATTTTTGCCGTCATCGGTGAAGAATTTGGGTTCAAGGGCAGCGTGGTGTTGATCGCGGTACTGTTTTCCATCGTTCTGGAATGCCTGTATTGTGCATATAAGGCGAAGGATCTGGCCGGGTGCCTGGTAGCGGCGGGGGTTGGCGCCTGGATTGGGTTTCAGTCGTTTTTCAACATCGGGGTTGCAACTCTGCTTTTGCCAAATACCGGCCTGCCGCTGCCTTTTATCAGTTACGGATTGACCTCACTGCTAAGCCTGTATATGGGGATAGGCTTTGTACTGAACATTAAATTACAGCAAAGAAAAAAGAGAGAGGGTATCGCAGCATGAACATCGCATTAATCGCACATGACAACAAGAAGAAGCTGATGCAGAATTTCTGCATCGCGTATCGTGTTCTGCTTTCCAAGCATGAACTGTACGCGACAGGGACCACCGGAAGACTGATTGAAGAGGTGACGAATCTCTCTATTCATAAATTACTGGCCGGACATCTTGGCGGGGAGCAGCAGATCTGCGCGCAGATTGAGCAGAATCAGATTGATCTGGTGATTTTCCTGAGAGATCCGCTGTCGCCAAAGTCTCACGAGCCAAACGTGGACAATACTATCAGACTTTGCGATATGCACAATATTCCTCTTGCCACCAATCTGGCAAGCGCGGAGATCATGATCAGGGCAATGGACAGAGGAGATTTGGATTGGCGTGAAGCATACAGATAAAAAAGCAATTGCTCTGCTGCTGTGTGTGATACTGACAGTATTCTTTCTGTCAGGCTGCGGCACAACTCTGCAGGCGGCGTATGATGAGCAGGCGGGCAATAACAGTTATGAGTTAATTACAATCACCACACAGGAGCGGGCCACCTCCTTTGCGGCTGATCTGGCCGTGGGAGAGACCAGCGTATCCTATGATGACTTTGAAATTGAAAACGCTTCTGCCGCCGGTCTTTTTGACCTGACCAATAATGAAGTGGTGTACGCCTTCAATATGCATGCAAGACTGTATATGGCAAGTCTGACCAAGCTGATGACGGCTTTGGTGGCTGTCAAATACGGAAGTCTGGATCAGACGCTGACAGCCTCCAGCTCTGTGATTATAACGGAGAGCGGAGCCCAGCTGGCCGGACTGCGTGCAGGCGACACTATGACTTTAGAGCAGGCGCTCAATATTCTGCTGATCTATTCGGCCAATGATGTGGCCAATCTGATTGCGGAGAATATTGGTGGCAGTATTGAAGAGTTTGTGGAGATGATGAATGAAGAGGCCAATGCGTTAGGGGCCACTAACACGCATTTCACCAATGCCCATGGACTTCACGATGATGATCATTATACTACAGTGTATGATCTCTATCTGATTTTTCAGGAAGCGGTAAAATATGAGGCGATCACACAGATTATCAGTCAGTCCAGTTACAGCACTACCTTTTATGATGTGAACGGGACAGCCAAAACTCTGAGCGTCAATACCACGAACGCTTTTTTCAAACAGTTATATGAGTCGCCGGAGAATATCACCATTCTGGGCGGCAAGACCAGTTATACCGATCAGGCAGGGCAGTGTCTGGCGCTTTACGCTAAGGATGTCAACGGCAATCCCTATATCGGCATTATCCTAAAGAGCGCCAGCAGGGACGATGTCTATGGGCAGATGAAGCTGATGCTGGAGCTGGTGAACTGAGAGCCTGGAGAGTTTCGGAATAAAGATTTCCGAAAGTGGTTGATTTTTGAGGTCGGATTTACTATAATGTTTCCATACCGATCGCCCGGGACAGGCGGAGAGCACAGTGCCGGGCTGATGTACATTTCACATTTTAGGAGGACTACATATGGTTCAGTTAATCGTTGGCGACAAGGGCAAGGGCAAGACAAAAGAGTTACTGGATAAGGTTAATAATCACATAAAGACAGTGGAAGGCAACATTGTCTATCTTGACAAGAGCACCAAGCATATGTATGAATTAAATAATAAGATCCGTCTGATCAATGTAACCGATTATATGATCAGCGACGCGGATGAGTTTACCGGTTTTCTTGCCGGTATCATTTCGCAGGATCATGATCTGCAGGCAGTATATCTTGACAGTTTTTTAAAGATCGCCAAGCTGGAGGGACAGGACATCACACCTGCCATTCAGAAGATCAAACTGCTCAGTGAGAAATTTCATGTAGATTTCACAATCAGTGTTTCTCTGGACAGTGCCGATGTTCCGGAGGCTCTGAGATCCGATATTGAGATTGCTGTGTAAGAAGTGACAGAAGCCATAAAAGAAGAGGAATGTGGAGAATGTGCTGCCGCACATTCTCCATTTTGTGACATAACGCATACAAAGATAAAATCCAGGGAGGGCATGTGGCCGGAAATTCCAGAGACAGAAAGGACAATGTGGTTCCTTTCCCAAAACAGTCAAAACTGAATATCGGTGTTGTCATTCTGGCTGTCGTCTTTATTTATGTCATGATCTGTGTGGCTACATATTTATCCAAGGAGCAGATCCAGAGTTATCAGGTCCGGGAGGGTTCTCTGGTAGAAGATACGCGCTACAGCGGTATTATCGTCCGTCAGGAGGATGTTGTGTACTCTGATGCGGCCGGCTATGTCAATTATTTTGCAGCGGAAAAGGATCGTGTTGCTGTGGGAAATCTGGTGTATACCCTGGATTCCAGCGGGACGCTCAAGGATTACACGGATCTTCTGAGCGCGGATGACAATTCTCTCTCCGACAGCGACAAGGAGGAATTCCGCTATTTGATTGACAGCTTCCTGGAAGGATACAGCGACGACAGTTTTTCTTCCGTATATGATCTTCACACTACACTGACATCCAAAACGGACAAGCTTGTCAATAATCTTCTTCTGGAAAATATCAGCTCTCTTTACAGCAGCCTCGGCAGTATGATCGACTATCACTACGCAGCTGAAACCGGACTTGTGGCCTACTGGATTGACGGCCTGGAAGATCAGACTGTGGAGGAGGTGACTTCCTCCCTGTTTGATTCTGCCACCTATACCCGCACAGAGTTTGTAAGCAATTCCCTGGTGGCGGAGGGAGAGGCTGTATATAAGATTATCCCTTCCGAATACTGGGATCTGGTGATTGTGGGCGCGGACGAGGAGAAAATCGAATATTATCTTTCTGAGGAAGTGGTACAGGTCCGCTTCCTGAAAAATGATCTGCTGCTGTGGGCGGAAGTATCTACCGCCACGAACAGTCTGGGGGAAACGCTTCTGGTGTTATCCTTTCAGAGCGGAAGTGTGAATTTCTCCACGGATCGTTTCCAGGAGATCGAGATTGTGACGGAGGATGATACAGGTCTGAAGATTCCTATTTCCTCTATTGTGGAAAAGTCTTTCTATCTGGTATCTGAGGAATATGTCATCCATTCGGAGGAAGAGGACGCTTATTTCGTTCTTATTGAATCCTACGGAGAGGATGGGCTGACCGTCACCAGGACGGAGGTGGAGCCCTATTCTCTGCAGGAAGGATATTATTACCTTGACGATGCCTCCATAGAACTTGGCACCAGAATTTATACGGAGGACAGTCTGGATGTATATACCGTTTCCGGCACCGGTATACTGACAGGTGTATATAATATCAATAAAGGCTATGCTGAGTTCCGCCAGATTACCATTCTGGAGGAGAATGAGCTATATGCCATTGTCCAGTCCAATACCACCTACGGGCTGAATGTATATGATTATATCGTGCTGAATGCGGACGCTGTAGATGAGAATGACTTTATCTATGAATAGCGGTCAGACAGCATAAAACCGTGTACCGTAATACCCGAAGAATGTATTAGTTATGTAAACTTTTTGTATACCGGGACAGGAAAAACAGTGTCAAGCATTTTTGAAAATGTCCCGAAAAATCTTTAACATTAGCCCCGACT
>JAJPYH010000235.1:0-4843 GCA_021205045.1 Lachnospiraceae bacterium
CTGGCATAAAATCAAATGAAGGTATAGCCAGTTAATTATTATTCGATGTACTAGTGTAATGAATCCGCAGGTGAAGCAGGCTTGCGCTTATGTGCAGAAAGCGAAGGAACGGCGTAAGGATCGGATTTATGTGGTGGAGGGACCCCGGATGTTTGAGGAGGCTCCTCCTGATTCTGTGCGGAAGGTGTATGTGACGGAGGAGTTTCTGACAAGGTGCAGGAAGCAGGAAAAGCCGGATCAGAGTGCTTTGGATGATCGAATTCGGAATATTGCAGGAAAGCTTCAGTCTGTGGGCTATGAAACGGTTTCTCTCCAGGTGATGGACAAAATGTCGGATACGTCCTCAAATCAGGGGATTCTGGTGCTGATGCGCTGGCCGGAATATGAATGGGATCAGCTCCTTTCGAAGCCGGATGGGGTGTATGTGGTGCTGGAGGATCTGCAGGATCCGGGAAATCTGGGGACAATCTTTCGCACGGCGGAAGGCGCCGGCGTTTCCGGGATTATCATGACCGGGGAGACGGCGGATATTTTTAATCCCAAGACGGTTCGGTCGACTATGGGCAGTATTTACAAGGTCCCCTTTTTGTATGAAGCCTCGGCCTTGGCGGCGATCGACAGGTTAAAGGGCAGAGGGATTACCGTCTATGCGGCGCATCTGGCCGGTACGAAGGTTTATGATCAGTTTGACTACAGGAGAGGCTGCGCTTTTCTGATCGGGAACGAAGGAAACGGGCTGCGGGAGGAGACAGCCCAAAAGGCTGACAGTTATGTCATAATCCCTATGGAAGGAAAGCTGGAGAGCCTGAACGCTGCCGTAGCGGCGGCTCTTCTGATGTATGAGACCGCAAGACAGCGGAGAAAGTGAATGTGTCCGATAGCAGCAGGGATGAGGCTGACAGGAAGCGGCAAGAAGGAGAGAAGGCTATAGACGAGGGGGAGAAACGCACGGTTCCGTTGTAAAAACTTTGAAAAAGGGGTTTACAAAAGGAAAATAATGGTGTATAGTAACCGTTGGTGATATCAGGATTGGAAAAATCAGGAAAGGAGGCAGTCAGATGTTCAACACAGTCGGAATCACAGCAAGAGATGATATCAAAGCTTTTGCGGGAGATGTTGTATATATGCTGACGGCCTGCCGGGAGGATGGTTTCTGACTCCGAGAGAACGGAGATTTATGGGATGATTCCGCAGTCTGTCTGACTGCGGAATTTTTTTGCTTTGGGTGCGGGAAGCGCTGGCTGAAGGAAAATGCCGGCGGTTCCTTTTTTTATGCCCTTGCGGGGAGGAAGGGGTTTTTATGAAGCAATTATTGAGATATATGATGAAGTACTGGTATCTGTACCTTTTGGCGGGTGCGTCGCTGATCCTGGGCGTTGTGATGGATGTGGCTTCGCCGCTGATCACGGAAAGGATCGTGGACGATGTGATCATTGGAGGACAGAGGGAGCTTCTGGTCTCGCTTCTTGTTGTGCTGTTGGTGCTGGGCATCGGGAAGGGAATTTTTAAGTACCTGGAGGAGTTTACCGGGGATGTGATCGGTATCAGTGTGGGGAGAGATATTCGCCGGGATTTATTTAACCATATTGAAAAAATGTCTGTGGGCTTTTTTGATCAATTCGGAGTGGGCGAGCTGATGAGCAGGATTGGCAGGGATGTGGATCGGGTCTGGGATGCCGCTGGTTATCTTGGGCTTTTATGTGCTGAGGCTATTGTGCATACCATTTTTGTAATGGTGTGCATGCTGCGGATCAGTCCCCTGCTGACGCTGATTCCCCTTTGCATTATGCCGGTTGTGGCGTACATTGCGATTCGCCTGGAGAAAAAGCTGGATCAGGGATACGATGAGCTGAGTGAGGTTACAGCCAAGCTGAACACTGTGGCTGAGGAGAATCTGGCGGGAGTCCGCACGGTTAAGGCCTTTTCCAGGGAAGAGTATGAAATGGAGAAGTTCCGGCACCATAACGGGAAATATTATAACCGGAACATGACTATTGACAAGGCGATGGCTGATCACGATCCCGCGATTTCTTTCCTGACAAAGCTGTTGCTGGTGTTGAGTGTGACTGCGGGAGGCATTTTGGTGGTGAGAGAGAAGATTACGCTGGGGCAGCCGAGCGCCTTTATGGGTTACGCCAACAATATCGTCTGGCCCATGGAGATTCTGGGCTGGGTCACCAATTCCCTGGCTGCGGGGCTTGCCAGTATGAAGAAGATCAATAAGATCATGGCCGAGAGTTCTCAGCTGCCTGTAGCTTCAAAGCCTGTAAAACCGGAGAAAATAGAGGGGAATGTGAGTTTTTCTCATGTGGATTTCGAGGTGCAGGGCAGGAAAATTCTATCGGATATCAGCTTTGACCTTCCTGCGAGCAAGACCCTGGGAGTGATGGGAATGACCGGCTCCGGCAAGACGACTCTGGTGCAGCTTTTGCAGCGGCTGTATGATGTGACCGGCGGGGCGATTTTCATTGACGGAATGGATATCAGGGAGATGGACATTCATGCCCTCAGGGGATGCCAGGCGCTGATTTCACAGGATGTATTTCTCTTTTCGGATACGGTGCAGGACAATATTGCCGTGGGCAGACGAAAGGACATGAAACGGCTGGAAATTGTACCGGCGGGGCAGGCCGCGGACGCGGATGAGTTTATTCAGAGACTGCCTCAGAAATATGAGACAGTCATTGGGGAAAGAGGTGTTGGCCTGTCCGGCGGGCAGAAGCAGCGCATCAGCATGGCCAGAGCTTTCGTGCGAAAGGCTCCCATTCTGATATTGGACGACGCCACCTCCGCCCTGGACATGGAGACGGAGCGACAGGTGCAGAGAAACTTAAGGCAGATGGAGGGCATGACGAAGATTATCATCGCCCACAGGATATCCTCTGTCAGGAATGCCGATGAAATCATTGTGCTGCAGGACGGCAGAATTGCGGAGAGGGGAACCCATGAAAGCCTGCTGGCGCTGAAAGGGCAGTATTATGAGACCTGGATGGCGCAGTATGGGGAGGAATCGGCATGATAAAGGAGTTCCCGGGAACGTAATGGAGATGTAAACAGAACTGAAGGACTGCCGGGGCCGGAAAAAGCCGGGCAGTCTGTGAAGGAAGGAATATCATATATGGCAGTGAATACTTATAAACAAAATGAACAGCTGCGCACCGCAAAAAAGAGCGTCACCCTGTTTCGAATGTTCAGCCGCCTTCTGGATTATAAAAAAGAAGTGTTCGGCGTGCTGCTTTGGCTGCTTGTTACCGTCAGCGTGACCCTGATCAATCCTTTAATCATTGAGAGGGCCGTCAATGTGGAGGTGCCGGACAGGAATGTGAGGGGACTGATTAATCTGGCGCTGATTGCGGCGGTCATCAATGTGATCTGGTTTCTGGGAACCAGAGTCTATAAAATCACTATGGCCCGGATCTCCAACCGGATTGTCATGGATATCAGGGAGGAAATGTACGCCCATATTCAGACCCTGGGGCTTTGCTTTTTTGACTCCAGAGCCACAGGGAAAATCCTGTCCAGAATTATCGGAGATGTGGATTCTTTAAAGGATGTGCTCAGCAGCAGTGTGACCACTCTGATCCCGTCTTTTTTTACCATCATCGCGGTGTCGGTGATTATGCTGGTGAAAAGTCCGGCGCTCTCCCTTGCCGCCTTTGCCACTCTGCCCTTTCTGGCGGTGGGCGTGTTTGTGACCATGATCGTGGGTCACAGGCGCTGGCAGGAGGAGAAACAGAAGAAATCCAATATCAATGCCTATGTGCATGAAAATTTTTCCGGGATCCGGATCATCCAGAGCTTTACCGCGGAGGAGGAATCTGAGGAGACCTTCAAAAATGTGGTGGAGGAGCACCGCAGAGCCTGGATCAGGGCTGTTGTCGTCATGGACGGGGTCAGTCCGGTGATCGATGTGACCTGGGCAGTGGGAAGTTTTCTTCTATATTATATTGCTGTCAGCGCTATGGGAATGGGAGAGACGCAGGTGGGCACCATTCTGGCCTTCTCTACCTATCTGAGTATGTTCTGGAGTCCGATCCGGAATCTGGCAAGTCTGTACAATCAGATTGTCAATAACCTGGCTGGTGCGGAACGTATTTTTGAAATCATGGATCAGGAGCCGGAAATCCGGGACAGAGAGGGGGCTTATGAGCTGCCGCCCATCGAGGGCAGGGTTGTGTTTGACCACGTGGATTTCGCCTATCCGGATGATCTGAAGACGCCGGTGCTGACGGATGTAAGCTTTGATATTGCGCCGGGCTCTGCGATTGCTCTGGTGGGTCCTACAGGCGCGGGCAAAACCACGATCACCAACCTGATCGCCAGATTTTATGATGTGACCGGCGGATAAATCCGTATTGATTCTCATCCGGTGACAGATGTGACGATCAAAAGCCTGCGCAGCCAGATGGGCATTATGACCCAGGAAAATTTCCTCTTCTCCGGCACTGTCCGGGAGAATATCCGTTACGGGAAGCTGGACGCCACAGAAGAAGAAATAGTGACCGCAGCTAAAGTGGTGGGAGCTGATGAGTTTATCATGAAGATGGAAAAGGGGTATGATACGAAGCTGGACGGTGCCGCCGGTCTGTCCGTGGGTCAGCGTCAGCTCATTGCCTTTGCCCGCACTCTGTTAAGCGATCCCCGCATCCTGATTCTGGATGAGGCCACCTCCAGTATCGACACGCATACGGAGCTGATGGTGCAGCGGGGGATTGCCGCTCTGTTAAAGGGGCGAACTTCTTTTGTGGTGGCGCACCGGCTTTCCACGATCAAAAAAGCGGATCAGATATTTGTCATTGATGGTCAGGGAATCCGGGAGGTTGGCTCTCACGAAGAATTATTT
>JAJPYH010000235.1:4853-11976 GCA_021205045.1 Lachnospiraceae bacterium
TTATTACAGAAAAAAGGAGAATATTACAAACTTTATCAGGCCATCTGGGAGGAATAGTGGGGGAGAAAAGCTCCGATTTATGAAAAAAATGGGAAAAAAATGAGCTGCCGTGGGGCTTGCCGCCCTAAATTTGCAAAAAAAGCTTGACAACTATATATTTCTCTGTTAATATAGCACCTAATCAACTCTTAATAATTGTAACAAATTTGTAATATTTTTTCATAAGTTTGTTACCAATGACGTTACAGTCACAAAAAGAGTGATTTTATGGAGGAAAAAACAAGTGTTAAAGCGAAAACCAATGCTTGCGGCGGCAGGAGCACTTCTGGTGCTGGCTGTCCTGTCACTTACAGTCTGGATGAACATCTTAGCTAAGGCCCGGACCGTCAGTGTGAGTACCGTACAGATTGCGGGAGTCAAAAGCCAGATGGGGAGCCTGAACAGCGGAGTTGCTTCTATTTTAACTCCCACTTATACAACGGAAAGCGCTGCGGCGCAGAACACGCAGACTGCGGCGGAGGAAAGCTCATACGAACTGGTCATGGTCAGTGTGAGCAATACTCTGAATGTCAGGGAGGAGCCTTCGGAGACCGCCCTGGTGGTGGGCAAGATGTACAAGGACTGCGGAGGCATAGTCCTGGAGAGAAAGGACGGCTGGACAAAGCTGCAGAGCGGCAATTTAACCGGCTGGGCCAAGGATGAGTACTTATTATTTGGTGATGAGGCCAGGGAGCTGGCCAGCGAGGTCGGCTATCCTGTAGCGGTAGTGACGACAAACGCCCTTCGGGTAAGGGCTGAGGCCAGTGTGGATGCTGAGGTGCTGGGCTATGCGGCGAAGAATGAGGAGCTGACAGTGGTCGGCGAGGCGGATGCGGACTGGCTTTGTGTGGAATATGGCAGTAGCCTGGGATACATCCTCAGAAATTATGTGTCTGAGGAGTATGAAGTGGATAATGGCGAGACGCTCGATGATATTACGGAGCGGGAGATGAAGGAGGCTGCGGACAAGAAGAAGCTGGTGACCTACTACGGTTCCATGTCGGCCAGCGACTATGAGAGGCTTCTGCTGGCGGCCCTGATCTATTGCGAGGCCGGCGGTGAGAGCTATGAAGGAAAGCTGGCTGTGGGCGCGGTGGTATGCAACCGGGTGAGAAGCAGCGGATATCCGGACACCCTGCAGGGCGTGATTTACGCATCCGGACAGTTTACACCGGCCAAGAGCGGACGTCTGGATCAGGTGATGATGAGCGGCAAGATTCCGCAGAGCTGCTATGACGCGGCGGAAGAAGCGCTGAGCGGTTATACCAATGTGGGAAGCGCGGTTCGTTTCAGAACCAATAACGGTACCATTGAAGGGGTTGTGATCGGGAATCATGTGTTTTATTAATGAAGAGGATTCATCTGAGACGCCGCTGAATGGGAATTTTGTATAACTGAAAAACTGTAATACAGGAAGTGCGCTGAAAGAGAAAGCGGGCTGTGGCAAATGGAAAGCAGCGGCCCGTCTTTTTTACATAAACTGTAATTGAAAAAAAGAGTGCCTATGGTACAATCAGTTTACATTAACGAAGAAATTCAGGGATATCGGTCATTATGTCACTATTCATGGTATTGAAAATCCCCAAACAGGGAGAGAGGAGGGCATTGTCATGGAGATTTTTCATTGGATTGGGCAAAATCCTGTGATGTTCTGGCTGCTCATGGTCGTGGTGCTGCTGGTGTTCGAACTGGTTACCCTGGGGCTGACGACGATCTGGTTTGCTTTTGGAGCGCTGGTGGCCATGGCGCTGGCCGCTGCCGGAAGTCCGTTCGCACTCCAGTTTGGAGCTTTTGCGGTAGTCTCGCTGCTGATCATGGCGCTGGTGCGGAATGTGGCCCTGGAGCATTTCAATAAAGACCGGACACGCACGAATGTGGATGCTTTGGTGGGGCAGAAAGCTATTGTGACTCAGAGGGTCAGCAATGTGAAGGCTCAGGGGCAGGCCGTGTTAAACGGCATGGAGTGGACCGCGCGGAGTACGACGGAGGAAGAGATCGAGGAAGGCACGGTCGTGATTGTGAAAAGCGTCAGCGGGGTGAAGCTGATGGTGGAGAAGGAGCAATAAGGTACGGGACTGTTGGCAGAGCCCGAATTCGTTTTCTGAGGCAGGGTTGAGCACAGAGTTTATTGTGAGGAAGGAGTTCTTATGTTGGCTATAATTATTATTCTGATTGTTATCATTCTGGCTGTTCTGGCCAGCTGTATACGGATTGTGCCGCAGGCGCAGGCCTATGTGGTGGAGCGGCTGGGCACCTACCAGGGCACCTGGGATGCGGGCTTAAAGATGAAGGTGCCGTTTATTGACCGGGTGGCCAAGAAGGTGACCTTAAAGGAGCAGGTGGTGGATTTCGCGCCGCAGCCCGTGATCACCAAGGATAACGTGACTATGAGAATCGACACTGTGGTATTTTACCAGATTACGGATCCGAAGCTGTTCACCTATGGAGTGGAAAATCCTCTGATGGCTATCGAGAATCTGACAGCTACCACCCTGAGAAATATCATCGGCGAGATGGAGTTGGATCAGACCCTGACCAGCCGCGAGACCATCAATACCAAGATGCGCTCCTCTCTGGATGTGGCCACCGATCCCTGGGGCATCAAGGTCAACCGCGTGGAGTTAAAGAATATCATCCCGCCCACCGAGATTCAGAACGCCATGGAGAAGCAGATGAAGGCGGAGCGTGAGCGCCGTGAGGCGGTCACCAGGGCCGAGGGTGAAAAGAAGGCGGCCGTGCTGCAGGCGGAAGGCCAGAAGATGTCCGCCATTCTGAAAGCGGAGGCGGAGAAGGAAGCGGCGATCCTCAGGGCAGAGGCGGAGAAGGAGAAGCGCATCCGCGAGGCGGAAGGTCAGGCAGAGGCCATTGTGAAGGTGCAGCAGGCCAAGGCGGAAGGCATCCGGATGCTGAAGGATGCCGGCGCGGATGAATCGGTGCTCCGCTTAAAGAGTCTGGAAGCTTTTGAGAAGGCTGCGGACGGGCAGGCCACCAAGATTATTATTCCCTCAGAGATTCAAGGGCTTGCGGGACTGGCCAGCAGTGTAAAGGAAATTGTGAAGGAATGAGCGGCAGAGAAAGCAGGATTGTATGACTTTGACAGCAATCTTTGCGGGGAAAACTGTACAGGTGTGTTCGAGGTTTTGAGTGAGAATGCAGCTCACAAAGAGAAAAGGCATCAATGGGAAGGAAAGAGACAACGAACATGAAGCTAAAAGGAAGAAACTTCTTAAAACTGCTGGATTATACGCCGGAGGAGATCACTTTTCTCCTGGATCTGGCAGCGGATTATAAGGATAAAAAGAAAAAAGCCATCCCGGTGGACGAATTCAAGGGTAAGAATGTGGCGCTGATCTTTGAGAAGACCAGCACCAGAACCCGCTGTTCTTTCGAGGTAGCAGCCCACGACCTGGGCATGGGAACCACTTACCTGGATCCCACCGGCTCTCAGATTGGCAAGAAGGAGAGTATCGCGGATACGGCAAGAGTGCTGGGCAGCATGTACGAGGGAATCGAGTACCGGGGCTTTGGACAGGAAATTGTGGAGGAACTGGCAAAGTATGCCGGTGTGCCGGTGTGGAATGGCCTGACCAATGAGTTTCATCCCACCCAGATGCTGGCAGATCTGCTGACGATTCGGGAGGAGTTCGGACATCTGAAGGGCATTCGGCTCTGCTACATGGGTGACGCCCGTTACAATATGGGCAATTCTCTGATGGTAGCCTGCGCAAAGATGGGGATGCACTTTACCGCATGTACCGACAGCAGATATTTTCCGGGTGAGGAGCTGGTGAAAACATGCAGAGAGATCGCTGATAAGACCGGCGGCAGTGTGACATTGACAGATCAGGTGGCGGAGGGCGTTGCCGGGGCTGATGTGATTTATACAGATGTGTGGGTATCCATGGGAGAGCCGGACGAGGTGTGGGCCGAGCGGATTGCCGTTCTTTCGCCTTATCAGGTAAATCGCAGAGCTATGGAGTTAGCGGGGAAGCAGGCGATCTTCATGCACTGTCTGCCTGCCTTCCATGATTTAAAGACCACCATTGGCGCTCAGGTGGGAGCAAAATTTGGTCTTACTGAGATGGAGGTCACGGACGAGGTGTTTGAGTCGGAGCGCTCCAGAGTATTCCCGGAGGCGGAGAACCGGATGCACACCATCAAGGCTGTGATGGCGGCAACGCTGGGGAAAGAAATGTAAGAAGGTCTTTTGCCAGCTGTTGCGTAATGCGAACGGCATGGATGGTCGTGAGCGGGAAGGCAGGAACTGTCTTCCGTTGGCCGGTGCGCATTTTGGCCGGTCGTGAAAGGAAATGCGGACGACAATGATGAAGCAGGAAATTTTAGCAATGTTAAAGGCGTGCCCGGACTATCTGTCCGGGCAAATGCTGTGTGATCATTTTCAGGTCAGCCGCACTGCCGTCTGGAAGGTGATGAATCAGCTCAAAAACGAGGGCTATCATATCGAGTCTGTGCCTAACAGGGGCTACAGGCTCATTCAGGATACGGATATTCTGCATGAGGATGAACTGCAGCAGGCTGTGCGGGGAAAGTGGGCAGGGTGTCGGGTGATTTATAAAAAGATCACCGGCTCCACCAACCTGGATGCGGCAGCGGCAGCTGGGGAGCTTCCGCACGGGGCAGTGATTGTGGCGGACGAACAGACCGCGGGCCGGGGCAGGCGGGGACGAAACTGGATCAGTGAGCCCCAGGGAAATATTTATTTTTCTCTTCTCCTGAAGCCGGACTTCCTGCCGGAGAAGGCGTCCATGGTGACGTTAATCATGGCGCTGGCGGTAGCAAAAGCGATTGAAATTGTGGTAAAGCTGCCGGCAATGATCAAATGGCCCAATGATATCGTGATTGAGGGCAAAAAGGTGTGCGGCATTCTGACAGAGCTGAGGGCGGAGCCGGATCTGATCCATCATATCGTCATTGGCGTGGGTATCAACGCCCATCAGAAGAACTTCGAGGGAGAAGCGCTTACCTATGCCACTTCCATTGACAGAGAAACTGGCGGTTTTGTGAATCGCACGGAGTTACTGGCGGAGATATGGGCGCAGTTTGAGACGCTTTATGAGGAGTTTGAGAAAACGCTGGATCTGAGCAGCCTGCAGGAGGAGTACAACGGTCGTCTGGTGGATTTGGGACAGAAGGTCAGAATTCTGGATCCGAAGGGCGAATATACCGCGCTTTCCGGGGGAATCGACGCGGCAGGGCAGCTTCAGGTGGCGAGAGAGGACGGCAGCCGGGAAAGCATTTATGCCGGAGAGGTCAGCGTCCGCGGAGTTTATGGATATGTGTGATACCAGGAGGCTCAAGACTGGAAATCGAAAGTGTGTATTTATAGTGAACGACAAAAATAACCTGTCGTTCACTATAAAGAGGATGCACACGATCGTGCAAGGAATAAGGCTGCTTATACAGCCCACGATCGGCGCGATAGTAAACGACAAAAAGTCGTTTACTATTTTGTGGCCCTGAGGACTGTATAACATACTGGCTATGAGGAGTAAAGGAACGGAAATGGAAGAGAGAATTGTACTCTGCGGCGCCAATGCCTATGAGCAGAAATATTATTTTAACGAGCGTTTCAAACAGATTCCGCAGTCTATTCAGGACGAGCTGCATATTATCTGCGTGCTGTTTACCGAGGAGGTGGGCGGGATCCTTACTTTTGTGTACGAGCCGGACGGGTCCCTGTCTTTGGAAACAAACGCGGAGGAAGATGATATTTATTATGATGAGATCGGCAGCGGCCTGTTAATCAGTAAGATTCGTCAGACCAGGCAGGAAATGATTGAGACGCTGGAGCTATATTACCGGGTGTTCATTTTGCATGAAAGCTTTGATGTGGAGGACTGACGGCGGTCGGGCTGTGGTATTCGTGAATGGAAGCTGCAAAATGAATGATTGCGGAAAAGGAAAGCCTAATGAGCGATGAACTTGTGAAAAACAGGAAGCAATTAAAAATCGGAAATGTAACTCTGGACAACAGCATTATCCTGGCTCCCATGGCAGGCGTCACAGACCTGCCTTTTCGTTTGCTCTGTAAGGAACAGGGGGCGGCTTTGGCCTGCATGGAAATGATCAGCGCCAAGGCCCTGTTTTACAAAAATAAAAATACGCGGCAGCTTCTGGAGATTCATCCGGATGAGCGGCCGGTGTCCCTGCAGCTGTTTGGCTCCGATCCGGACATAATGGCGCAGATGGCAAAGCAGATTGAGGAGCTGCCTTTCGCTGTTCTGGACATCAACATGGGATGTCCGGTGCCCAAGGTGGCCAATAATGGGGAAGGAAGCGCCCTGATGCGAAATCCGAAGCTGGTGGGAGAAATTATCGAAAAGACTGCGAAAGCCATCAATAAGCCTGTGACCATCAAGATTCGCAAGGGCTTCAATGATCAGGAGGTCAATGCGGTGGAGATCGCCCACATTGCACAGGAGTGCGGAGCGGCGGCGGTGGCGGTTCACGGGCGTACCAGAGAGCAGTATTACAGCGGTCATGCGGACTGGGATATCATTCGTCGGGTGAAGGAGCGGGTATCCATTCCGGTGATTGGAAACGGGGATATTCTGAGCGGAGAGGACGCGAAGAGAATGTTTCAGGAAACCGGCTGCGACGGCGTCATGGTGGGACGGGGCTGCCAGGGAAATCCCTGGATTTTTCATCAGATCTCAGTGTACCTGGAGACAGGAGAGGTTCCTCCGAAGCCAACACTGGAGGAGAAGGCCCGGGTGGTACGGCGTCATATTGATTTGCAGCTGCAGTACAAGGGAGAATACACCGGAGTCCGGGAAATGAGAAAGCACCTTTCGTGGTACAGCGCGGGGCTGCCGGGATCGGCGGCTTTCCGCAGGCAGATCAACAGCGCGGAGACTGCGCAGGAGTTATATGAGTGTGCGGAGAGGATGTTTATGGGGAACGATAAGTGATGTTCACTATAAGTTTTATGCACATGGCTGCGTGCAAAATGGCCATATATGAGATCGGCGCCCGGGGCTGCAGTATATGACGCAAAGTCGTTTACTAATTTTGTGTCAAGCATTTTTGAAAATGTCCCGAAAAATCTTTAACATTAGCCCCG